>NZ_BAAFGR010000018.1:0-72168 GCF_041154655.1 Nocardia sp. JMUB6875 | reverse complement strand
GGCGCGAACCGCGTCCAGCCGCCCGCCGCCAAGTCCCCGGGCACCCCGCCCCAAGCCCCCGGCGCACCCGCTCAGCCGCAGGGCAAGAGCGGCGGGCCGGGGGCGTCGTCTCCGGCCGATGACGCGCCCACGCAGTTCATTCCGATTCAGCGTCCGGCAGACAAGAAGGCTCCCGAGAGTGCGGCGGCCGCGCCTGCCGGTGCCGATGCCGCGGCGGACGCGACCACGCAGATGATCAAGATTCAGCGGCCCGGCCAGGACAAGAGTGCCGAAAAGGCTGAAGCGCAGGGTGGTTCGGAGAAGCCCGCGCCGGAAGATGTTCCCACGCAGGGGATGCCGGAGACGCCGGGCGAGAAGGATGGAGCGGGCGAGAAGACCGCAGCGGCCCAGCAGGGCGCTGGGACCGGCGCGTCCGACGCCGCCCCGGCCGCGAAGGGTGGCGATACCCCGAAGGGCGACGCCGGTGCCCCGAGCGGCGACGCCGAAACCGTTGTGATCGAGAAGGTTCCGGCTCCGGTCGAGGACGCCACCACGGCGCTGCCGATCGTGTCCGGGGAGGCGGGGACCGAGAAGATCCGGGTTTCGGGGCCGCAGGGCCGGGCGGTGAGCAAGCCGCCGCAGACGCCCCGGGGCAATATCGGGCCGCGCAATGCCGGACCGCGCGGCAACGCGCCGGTGCAGGACGCGCCGGTGGAGGAGACTCGGCCCGCGCCGCCGCGGCCGCCGATGGGCCCGCGCCGTCCGGCGTCCGCGCCGTCCCCCGCCGATATGCAGCCGACCACCCCCGGCCAGCCGATCGGCGGGCCGCGGATCGCCCCGCCGCAGCGGGTCGGTGCGGGTGCGCCGCAGGGGCCGGGTGGCCCGCAAGGCCCGCGCGGACCGCAGGCACCGAATGCGCAGGGCCCCAACGCGCCTCAGGGACCGGCGGCTCAGCAGCGCCCCGCGACACCGCAAGGCCCTGCCGCACAGCAAGGCCCCGGTGGACCTCAGGGTCCGGGTGGACCGCAATTGGCGCAGCCGCAGCGGGTTCCGGCCGCCGACGCGGAGGCCAAGCCCGCCGGTGGTTCGAAGAAGAAGCTGTGGATCATCTTGGCGGCGGCCGTGATCGTGGTGGCGGCGATCATCGGCGTGATCGCGGCGGTGACCAAGCACAACAGCGACAACTCGCCGGAAGCGTTGGTGCAGAAGACGATCACGTCGTACACGGACGCCCTGAACAGCGGGAATCTGGATACGCTGCGGGCGGTCACCTGCGGCAACCAGCACGAGTTCTATCAGAAGATCTCGGCGGACCAGTTCACCAGCGTCTATCGGACTTCCAAGGAGCAGAAGAGTATTCCGCTGGTGAAGAGCATCGACGCCATCCAGGTGACCGGCGACACCGCCATCGCGCAGGCGACGGTGTACACCGAGGCGGATCCGACGAAGACCTCCGCGCGCACCTTCGATCTGCGCAACGAGGGCGGTTCGTGGAAGGTGTGCGACCCGCAGCACTGACACTTCCTGGTCGAGCACTGACGCATTCGCGGTCCCTGCCGCGATGAACATCACAAACACCTGGTCATCGGTCCGGTACGCCGGTAGAGTGTGCCGGATTGTCTGGGCCAGCCTTTTCGGCATTCCGGCACTTCAGCGGTTGTACACCGTCTAGGGCATCGGGCCGCACAGCCCGCGGCGATGCCCGTCAGAAGTGGTGCGGGCCCACCGGTTTTCGATTTTGCAGGGAGCTGAACACCATGCCGGAAACGGCTGAGGCCACTCGGGCCACCGCCGCCGATTTGGTCGGACGGCACTTTCGTGTCCGCGATCACTATGACGTAGGCCGCGAGAAGATCCGCGAGTTCGCGCGCGCCGTGCGCAATGATCACCCCGCCCACCATCGTGAGGACGCCGCCGCCGCGCTCGGCTACGGCGGCCTGCTCGCGTCGCCGACCTTCGCGTCGGTGATCGGCGCGGCCACCACCCGCTCCCTGATCGGCTCCGTGCTGACCGAGTACGACGTCTCGCAGTTCCTGCAGACCGATCAGATCTTCGAGTACTACCGGCCGATCCTGGCCGAGGACCGCCTCGGCGTGGACGTGACGGTGGAGAACATCCGCAGCTACGGCGACAACGACTTCATCACCGTCAAGGTGACGATGACCGACGCCGACCTGCTGCCGGTGCTGGTCGCGACCACCACCATCGTGGCCCGCAAGGGCGTCGAGATCGATCCCGGCATGGTCGAGACGGTGACCGGCGTCGTCATGCACGGCCATGTGGCCAAGCCCGGCGAGTCCGCCGCCGACCCCAACGCGCTGATCCTGCTCGCGCCCGAGGAGGTGGGTGAGCTGGCCGCGCCCGCCGCGCCGCTGCCGGTGCGCACCAACCACGCCGCCGCCGAGCTGTCCGCCGGATTCGAGTTGCCCGCCGGGCGGTCCGCCGTCACCCGCGGCGACCTGGTGAACTACGCGGGCGTCTCGGGCGACCCGAACCCGATCCACTTCAGCGATACCGCCGCCACCCTGGCCGGGCTGCCCACCGTGGTGGCGCACGGCATGCTCACCATGGGCCTGACCGCCGCGTACCTGGTGGAGTGGCTGGGCGATCCGTCGGCGCTGCGCAAGTTCAGCGTGCGGTTCTCCGGTTTCGTGCCGGTGGAGCCCACCGCCGCGACCCCGATCGACTTCACCGGCAAGGTGAAGTCGGTGGACGCCGAAACCGGTTCCGCGACCGTCGTTCTCGGCGCGACCTCGGAGGGCAAGAAGCTCTTCGGCCGCGCCGTCGCGGAGATCAAGCTGAGCTGAGCTTCCCGAAACGCGAAGGGGGTTCGGGGGCCAAGCCCCCGGACCCCCTCAGTTCACGCTGGCGTGCATCAGATAGACGTTGTAGTCACTCCAGGTCGACATGGTGAAGTACATGTCCTCGCCGGTCGACCAGGGGTGGATGAATCCGCCGTAGAGCTCCGGGAATTGGAGTGCGCTCACCGTGACCGCGCTGTCGGACCACGCGCCCTGCGGTGAATCCGATTCCCGCACAACCAGAGCGGCCTTGGCGGTGTCCAGGTAGCTCATCTGCCACAGCTTGCGGGCGGCATCGTAGCGGACCGACAGCTCCGCGGCGGGCGCGTCGACAATCGGTGTGGCGGTGACGATTCCGCCCAACGCGGGCACCCAGGCATCGGTCTGCCAGTACTGGTAGGCGGTCGGATTCAGCACCTGCTCCTTGGGCACCCGGGCCAGCCCGACCCCGCCGAGGCGGGTATTGGGGATGCCGAACATGTACACCCAGTCGCCCTGCGGCACCATGGCCGCCACCTGAAAGTTGGAGACGCCGAAGATGTTCTCCCACTTGGCGTACGGATCCTTGGTCCAGTGTTCGCCGTGGTCGTCGGAGTAGGCGATGCCGCCGTAGTTGGTGTACCAGGTGCCCGGAATGCTGTTCCAGGTGCGGATCGACATATAGCTCATGTACTGCCGGTTGCCGAGCGCGAAGCCGGAGGTCGGGATCGTGGTGATCTCGATATTGTCCATCTTGCGGCTGCTCAGCAGTTCCGCCGCGTGGCAGCGGTCGTCGGCGACCATGCGATCGAAGACCACCCCGTTGGCCAGATCCCGATTCTTGCTGAACGCCAGCAGATTCGACCGCCAGTCCTCGCCCATGCCGCCCGGCGGGTGGAAGTCGCGGCCCACGGTGTCACCGAAGGCGATGGCGATCTCGTCGGGCGCGCTCTCCCACATGATGCCCAGGTCGGTGCCCTGCACCTGCCAGCGCTTGTCGGTGCGGTTGACCGAGTTGGCGCCGGTCAGCTTGGCCACCTCACGCACGTCGGAGACCCGCGGGGTGGGCCGGGGCGGGGTCTGCGCGGCGGCCTCCACCGGCGGGTGCGCCGGATCGGGTCCGGGCGGCAGCTGCGGCGGATTCGGGTTGGGGAGCGCGAAATTGAACGGCTGCGGCCGCACGATCAGCTTGGGCAGGCCCAGCTGCTGGGCCAGGTCGGGCGGCGCGGCGGGCTGGTCGGTGAGGTCGGGGCACGGGTTCACGCACGGATCCGGCGGCAGTTCCATCTTCACGCGCTTCAGGTTCTCCACCGGCGGCCCGGGATCGACCGTCACCACCGGATAGACCACCGGCACCTCGAGGGTCTTGGGGATCAGCGCCTCGTGCGACGGCTTGGCCTCGGTCGCGCAGGGCCCGATACCCGGAACACCCGCCGCGGCACCGGGATCCGATTCCGCCGCCGCCATCGACCGGTCCACTCCCACGAGCACGCCCGCTCCGAAAATCACCGCTCCCGCAGCTGCCACCAGCCGCTTGGCCAATGCACTCAACCTCTCGCCGATCGGGTCTCCCGGACACGTCCGGGCGGAGACCCTACCGGGGGAATCGGACGAATCGCCGGTACTCCGCCGATCTCGATCGAATCGATACCGGCGAGATCAGCGCAGCGCCTGGAAGGTCAGCACCGTGGTCCCGATCCGGATGGCGTCCCCGTCGGCCAGCACGGCGGCGGATTCGATGGATTCCTCGTTGATGTAGATGCCATTGGCCGAGTGCAGATCCTTGATGAGCAGACCGGCCCGGCTCGGGGTGATCTGCGCGTGGTACCGGCTGGCCTTGGGATCGTCGAGGACCAGATCGTTGTCGGTCATGCGGCCGATCTTCATGCCGTTCGGCCCGATCGGGATGGTCCGCCCGTCGTCCATGCGCAGCTGGCCGGCGCGCACCGCGCGCGGCATCTCGGTGACGGTCTCGGTCATGGCCTTGGCCATCCGCTCGACCTCGTGAATCTGCCCGGTGCTCAACGGTTCCTGGCGCAGCACCTTCTGCTCCAGCGCGATCAGCGCGGGTCCGGGATCGATGCCGAGCTCGTCGGCGAGCACGGTGCGCACCCGGCGGCAGGCGTCGAGCGCGTCGGCCTGGCGGCCGGACAGGTAGAGGGCGGTGATGAGCTGCGCCCACAGCGGTTCCCGCAGCGGATGCGCGCCGGTCATCGAGATCAGTTCGCCGACCACGGAAGAGGCTCGGCCCAAGGCGATCTCGGAATCGATGCGGGCGGAGGCGACCAGCAGCCGCTCCTCGTCCATGGCGGTCGCGAAGCTCTCCGCGAAGCCGAGGCCGGACAGGTCGTCCAGGGCCCGGCCGCTCCACTCCGCCAGCGCCGCACCGAAGAGCCGGGAGGCGGCGGCCGGATCACCGATCGAGGCGGCCTCCGAACCCTCACGGCGCAGCGTCTCGAAGCGCCCCAGATCGCATTCGTCGTCCTCGATTTCCAGCCGGTAGCCGGAGGATTCGGTGCGCAGCAGCGCCACCGGGTCGACCCCGGCCGTGCGCAGCGTCTTGCGAATGTTCGAGACGAACACCTGGAGGCTGGCCTGATAGGAGTCCGGCGGATCGTCGTTCCAGACGATGTCGGCCAGTGCCTGGGAGGACACCGCCCGCCGCCGGTTCACGGTCAGTGCCGCGAGCAGCGCGCGCGGCTTGGGACCGCCGACCGGTACTGACCGGCCGGCGACCAACAGCTGCACGGGGCCCAGGACCCGTACATCGACAGTCATGCCACCTGCCTCGATAGAGACCGCGGCGCGCCCGCCGCTCGAAAATTGCCCGGATTCCGCCGTTTTCGACGGAATCCCGACCGTTGAGCTTACTTGGCGCTGATCGAACGTCCCGCCGACTTCAGATCGTTGCAGGCTTCGACGACGCGCGCGGCCATGGAGGTCTCGGCCTTCTTGAGGTAGCTGCGCGGGTCGTAGACCTTCTTGTTGCCGACCTCGCCGTCGATCTTCAGCACGCCGTCGTAGTTGCTGAACATGTGGCCGGCGACCGGACGGGTGAAGGCGTACTGGGTGTCGGTGTCGACGTTCATCTTCACCACGCCGTAGCGCAGCGAGTCCTCGATCTCCGACTTCAGCGAGCCCGAACCGCCGTGGAAGACGAAGTCGAACGGCTGCGCGTCCGCGGCCAGGCCCAGCTTGGCGGCGGCCACCCGCTGACCCTCGGCCAGCACCTCGGGCTTGAGCACGACATTGCCCGGCTTGTACACGCCGTGCACGTTGCCGAAGGTGGCGGCCAGCAGGTACTTGCCGTTCTCGCCCGCGCCCAGCGCGTCGATGGTCTTCTCGAAGTCCTCGGGCGAGGTGTAGAGCTTGTCGTTGATCTCGGCCTCGACGCCGTCCTCTTCACCGCCGACGACGCCGATCTCGACCTCGAGGATGATGTTCGCCGCGTGCGCCTGCTTCAGCAGTTCCTTGGCGATCTCCAGGTTCTCGTCGATCGGGATCGCCGAGCCGTCCCACATGTGCGACTGGAACAGCGGGTGCTGGCCGTTCTTCACGCGCTCGGCCGAAATGGCCAGCAGCGGACGGACATAGGTGTCCAGCTTGTCCTTGGGGCAGTGGTCGGTGTGCAGCGCGATGGTCACGTCGTAGCGCGCGGCGACCACGTGCGCGAACTCGGCCAGCGCGACCGCGCCGGTCACCATGTCCTTCACACCCAGGCCGGAGCCGAATTCCGCACCGCCGGTGGAGAACTGGATGATGCCGTCGCTACCCGCGTCCGCGAAGCCCTTGATGGCCGCGTTGATCGTCTCCGACGAGGTGCAGTTGATGGCGGGGAACGCGAAGGAGTTCTGCTTGGCCCGAGCAATCATCTCGGCGTAGATCTCCGGAGTCGCGATGGGCACAGTGACCTCCGTGTTGTGTGTGGTGCGTACGACAAATTCTGTCAGCTGACACGATAGGACAGCCCTTTTTCTCCGGGGCAATGGCCTCACATACCTCACAAGTTTGTGAGGTTGCATCGACGTTCGGTGTGATGTCCGAGGTACCGGTACTGTGGTGGCCGTGACCTTGCTGGCCGTATCCGATGCCGTGACGACCAATGCCGCCTTGCCCGCGATCTTGGATCCAATGCACCTCCTGACGGAGACTTGGCTCTCGCACGCGGTGCTCCCGGCGATCTTGGCCATCGTCTTCATCGAGACCGGCCTGCTGTTCCCGATCCTCCCCGGCGATTCGCTGTTGTTCACTGGCGGTCTGCTGGCCGCCCAGGCGCACCCGCCGGCCGGTATGAACATCTGGTGGCTGGTGCCCGCGACCGCGTTCGTGGCCTGGCTCGGCGATCAGAGCGGCTACTGGATCGGCCGGAGCATCGGCCCGGCGCTGTTCAAGAAGGAAGACACCCGCTTCTTCAAGCAGAGCTACATCACCGAGACGCACGCCTTCTTCGAGAAGCACGGCCCCAAGACCATCGTGCTGGCCCGCTTCGTGCCCATCGTGCGCACCTTCATGCCGGTGCTGGCCGGTGTCTCGAAGATGGACTACCGCAAGTTCGCCACCGTCGACATCATCGGCGCGATCCTGTGGGGCGGCGGCGTCACGGTGCTCGGCTACTTCCTGGGCAATGTCGAATTCATCCGCAAGAACGTCGAGGCGATCTTCCTGCTGATCGTGTTCGTGTCCGTTCTCCCGGGCATCATCGCGGTGGCGAAGAACCTGCTGCACCGCGGCCAGCAGCCGGAGCAGGCCGAGCTGGCCACCTCGACGAACGAGCCGACCCGCTGAGCCATCGGTGTCGACCAGCCCGCTAACCACCCTCGCCTCCGGCGGGTTCGGACCGCTGGAAACAGCCGGACCGGTTCTCGTCTGGACGATCGTGCTCACCTTCGTCTTTCTCGAGTGCGCGCTCATCATCGGCCTGTTCCTGCCCGGCGACTCCATGCTCATCACCGCCGGCGTGGTGATGGCCTCGCAGGTCAACGGCGAGGGCCACATCTGGGCGCTCTCGATCGGCACCATGATCGCGGCCATCGCCGGCAATCAGGTCGGGTACGTGTTCGGCAGCCGCACGGGACACCACCTGGTCGCGCGCAAGAACGGCAAATACATCAACACCCGCAATCTGGCGCGGGTCTCGGAGATGCTGCACAAGCACGGCTTCCTGGCGGTGCTGGTGGCCCGCTGGATTCCGTGGGTGCGCACGCTGTGCCCGCTGGTCGCGGGCGCGGCCGGGATGGACCACCGCAAGTACACGATCGCCTCGACCATCGGCGCCGTCATCTGGGCCCCGGTGATCCTGCTGGCCAGCTACTACGCGGGCAGCTTCCTCGAGGACATGTCCTGGCTGATGCCCGCGGTCATCGGCACGCTGGTCGTCGGGCTGATCCTCGGCACGGTGATCGGGGTCCGGCAGTACCGCGCGGAGATGGCGCGGCCCACCGAGGATTTCGACCTCGACGCGGCGGAAGCCACGACCCAGCCGCTCCCGGTCATCCGGAATCAGTAGCCGAGATCTACAGCCCGGCGGCCGTCACCGTGTGCGCGGCCTCCATCAGCTTCCAGCCCGAAAGCTGCACCGACAGATCGCGTTCCGGGCTGCGCGAGGCGCTCACCGAACCGCCCTCGAACCGGCCCGCGCCCGCGAGCCCCGGCAGCCGCGCGGGCTGCCGCCAATCCGCGCCGAACAGCGGTTCGCCCTCCACATCGAGGCGGTGCTCCCAGGCGGCGGTCGCCGACGCGCGGACGATGGTCGCGGCCTTGCGGCGCGCGGTCACCTGGGTCGGCTCGTCACCGGGCAGCATGACCGCGGCCAGGGCCAGATAGCGGACCAGGATGCCGTTGAACAGGCCGCCGTCCCCGCCGCCGTCGCCGACCACGATGCCGCCCGCGGTCATGTGCTCCTCGATGGCGTCCACCAGCCGGACCGCGCGCTCGGCGTGCCGGGGCTCGCCGGTGTGCACGGCCAGTTCGGTTTCCAGGCCCAGCGTCACGCCCTGGCAGTAGCTGTAGACCGGCTTCTCCACCTCGCCGGACGGTAGATGGATGCCGTCGAAGATGAGGCCGGTGTCCTGGTCACGCAGGTGCGTGTCGAGGAAGTCGGCCAGTTCCTGGGCGCGCGCGTAGCGGCCCAGCCGGGCCATGGCGATGCCCACCGGGCCGTTGGCGGGTGCGTTGAAGAAGTCCGAGCCCCGGCGCCAGGGCACCGCGCCGAACTCCGGCTCGAACCCGTTGACCAGCGTCTTCTCCAGGATGAGCAGCCCGCCGCGGACCTCCTCCACCCCCGCGATCCGCTCGGCGCGCTCCAAAGCGATTGCCAGCCAAGCCATATCGTCGTAGTAGTTGTTGGTCCAGCCGGTGATATTGCGCAGCCGCATGGCGTGCGCGATGGACCACAGGCGCCGCTGCCGCGCGGGGGTCGGGGCGCGATTGGCGGCGTCGACCGTGCAGTCGATCAAGTGGGCTTGCCACCAGTAGTTCCAGAAGGCGAAGCTGCGTTCGCGTTTCATGGCGGGCCAGCCGACCACCCCCAGCTGGGTGCCGGGAACAGCCCACAGCCTACGTAGATGCCGGGAGAGAACCGCGGATTCCGCCAGGTCAGCACGCTCCGACCACAGGGCAGCGGTCGGCTCTATATTGCGCCCGGTCCGCGATGTCATGGGACTAATAATGCCAATCGGACACCACTGTTCGTGGCTATTTTGTTACCGAGAGTCGAGCGTCACCACGCGTTGCCCAGGTCCGCGTGCTGACGCACCCACGCGTGCATCGCGATACCCGCCGCGACCCCGGCATTGATGCTGCGTGTCGACCCGAACTGCGCGATCGAAACCGTCAGCAGCGCGCCCTTTTTCGCGGCCTCGGTGACACCCGGCCCCTCTTGGCCGAAGAGCAGCAGGCAATTTCGCGGCAGGGTCGCGGTCTCCAGCGGCACCGCGCCCGGGACATTGTCCACCGCCACCACGGTCAGCCCCTCGGACTCCGCGAAGCGCAGCAGTTCATCGGTATCGGTGTGATGGTGAATGTGCTGGTAGCGGTCGGTGACCATGGCGCCGCGCCGATTCCACCGCTTGCGGCCCACTATGTGGACGGCCGCCGCGGCGAACGCATTGGCGGTGCGCACGACCGTGCCGATATTGGCGTCGTGCCCGAAGTTCTCGATGGCCACATGGAAGGGATGCCGGCGCGCGTCGATGTCGGCGACGATGGCCTCGCGCCGCCAATAGCGGTAGGCGTCCACCACATTGCGGCGGTCGCCGTGTTCGAGCAGCTCCGGATCCAGGCGCGGATCGGCCGGCGGCTCGGTGCCGAACTCCGCGCGCCACGGCCCGACACCGTGCGGATGCTCACCCCATTCGGTCGGTCCGGGGGCGAGCGGGTCGTCGGCTGTCGGGGCGGGACTCACCCGGGCGATGGTAGTGGCGGCCGCGCCCGGGCCCGCCGCGAGGCTTACGTGGTGGTGCTGGCCGCGCCCACGACGAGCATCAACACGATGAACAGGATCGCCAGGATGAGCAGCGCCGAGGAGACGATGCCGCAGATCCAGCCCGCCGTCACCATGCCGCTGCCGCCGATGGCCCCGCCCGAATCCCGGATCTCCCGGCGCGCCTTGCTGCCCATGATCCAGGCCACCGGACCGAGCAGCTGGCAGAAGGCCAGGCTCATGATGCCCAGGATCAGGATGATGACGCCCTGCGGGTGGTCCGGCGCGGGCGCGCCGTAATAGCCCGGGTAGTAGCCCGGCGCGGGCTGATATCCGGGGTTGTAGCCGTACGGCTGGGGCTGGCCGTACGCCTGCGGCTGGCTGTAGTCCTGCGGCTGGCCGTATCCGTAGGGCTGGCCGAAGTCCTGGGGCTGCGCGGCGTCCTGGGGCTTGTTCAAGTCCACGGGCTGCGGGTTGTGGCCCGGGGACTGCGGATCCCAGCCCGGCGGCGGCGGATCGTATGTCATGCGCAGAATGCTAGGTGGTGGTGCCGCCGATTACGTGGTGGTGCTGGCTACACCGCTTGTTTTCGGGTCTGCTCCCTCGCCCCGGCACCCGGCGACCCGCGACGATGGGACCATGAGCGATACGGCCGCCCTGCCCACCCTCGCGTTCGAACCGCCCGCCCCGCAACCGGATCCGGGCGGTGGCAGCCCGTGGGCGGGGCTGCGCACCTTTCTGGTGACGCCCTTCCGGGCCCGCACCTGGAAGGAATTCGCCTATCTGATCATTGTTTTCGTGCTCGGCTGCCTGGCCAGCGCCTATCTGTTCCTGGCGGCCTGGGGCAGCGTGTTCCTGGTGATGTTCATCGTCGGCATTCCGGTGGTGGCGGCCTTGCTGCTGGGCGGCCGGGTGTGGGGAAAGATCTATCGGGTGCTGGCCGCGGTCCTGCTCGATACGCCGCTGCCCGAGCCGCCGCCGTTCACCTTCAAGCCCGGCCCGATCGGCTGGCTGCGCAGCGCCTTCACCGACCGGACCTCCTGGCGGGCCCTGCTCTTCCTCGTCTGCGAGGCCCTATTGGGCATGGTGGGCGGCTATTTCGTGCTGGTGATCGTGGCCATGACGGGTTTCACGGCCATCTCACCCCTCCCGTGGGCCCTGCTGAATCCGGTCAATGTGGATGAGAACGGGGTCGAGCACCATTCGCTGGTCCAGTTCAATCAGTACTTCCTCGACACCTGGCCGCGGGTGCTGGGCTTCGCGGCGATCGGCGTGATCGGCTGCTTCCTGCTGCCATGGCTGATTCGCGGCGTGTGCTTCCTGCACCGCCTGCTGTCCTTCTGGCTGCTCACCCCGACCGCCCGCGACCGCGAGCTGGTCGAACTCCAGGAGAGCCGCCGCGCCGCGGTCGACGATTCCGCCGCCACCCTGCGCCGGGTGGAACGCGATCTGCACGACGGCGCCCAGGCGCGGCTGGTGAGCATCGCCATGATGCTCGGGCGCGCCGAGGAGCGCCTCGCGACGGGCGGCGACGCGGGCGAGCTGATCGCCCAGGCCCGCGCGAGCTCCAAGGAGGCGCTGACCGAATTGCGCGAACTGGTGCGCGGTATCCATCCGCCCGCCCTGGAACTCGGACTCGGACCGGCCCTGGAGACCCTGGCCGCCCGCTGCGCGATCCCGGTGGAACTGCGGGTGCTGCTGCCGGTGCGGCCCAGTCCGGCCATCGAGGCCATCGCCTACTTCTCGGTCGCCGAACTGCTGACCAATGTGGTGAAACACGCTGCCGCGAGCCGCATCTGGGTGGCCGTCATGCCGGCCGGACCGGGCGCGCTGGCCTCGGGCATGGACGCGCTCTCGGTGAGCGTGCGCGACAACGGTCAGGGCGGGGCGCTGCAACCGGCCGGTGTTTCCGGCGAAGCCGTTGTGGCGGGCGGGCTTTCGGGGCTGGCGCAGCGGGCGCGGTCGGTGGACGGCTCGCTGTTCGTGGACAGTCCGGTCGGCGGGCCCACCGTGGTCACGCTGGTGCTGCCGATCGCGGGGCCGCGATGATCGAGGGCATGGATACCGCAATCGCGCCGCTGCGCGTGGTGATCGCCGAGGACAATGCCATCCTGCGGGACGGGCTGACCGCGCTGCTGTCGGAGCGCGGCTTCGAGGTGGTGGCCACCGTGGGCGACGCGACCGGTCTGCATGATGTGGTCGTCGGTCAGCGGCCGGATGTGGCCGTCATCGATGTCCGCATGCCGCCCAGTTTCACCGACGAGGGCCTGCTGGCCGCGCTCGCGCTGCGCCGCAGCCATCCGGATACCGGGGTGCTGGTGTTCTCGCAATGGATCGAAACCCGTTATGCCACCGAACTACTGGCCTCCGGCGCGGGCGGCGTCGGTTACCTGCTCAAGGACCGCGTCGCCGATGTGTCCGATTTCGTCGACGCGCTGCGCCGCGTCGCCACCGGCGGCACCGCGCTGGATCCGGAGGTGGTGAGCCAGCTCATGGGCGCTGCCCGGCAACAGGATTCGCTGGCGCGACTCACCCCGCGCGAGCGCGAGGTGCTGGAATCCATGGCGCAGGGATTGTCGAATTCGGCCATCGCGCAGGCCCTCACGGTGACCGAGCGCGCCGTCGAAAAACACATCGGCAACATCTTCACCAAACTGGAACTGCCGCCCTCGGATCTGCACCACCGCAGAGTTCTCGCGGTTTTGCGTTTGAAAGGCTAAACGTCGCTGCACGGTTGCGGAGCCGTGGAAGACTGGGGGCATGACTCGGTCGAGTTCCGCGGAATTGCTGAAATCGGTTGAATACTGGCCGAATCACCTGCTGACCATTGCCGAGTGGTCGCTGCTGCCCGAGAACAACCGGCACTGCCGGGAACTGGTGGACGGCGTGCTCGTGGTGGCGCCGCAGCCACCGCGGCATCAGCTCGCGGTGTGGCGGCTGGCCGCGCAATTGGAGCGCGCGCTACCGCGGCGGGTGGCGGCCATGGCCCGCATCGAACTGCTCGTCGACGAGGGTTCGCCGCCGACCGTGCGGGTGCCCGACGTCCTGATCGTCGGCGGCGCGGCCGGGGCCGAGCACGCCACCCGGGTGCGGCCCGCGGATGTACTGGCGGCCATCGAGATCGTGTCGCCGGGCTCGCGGCGGGTGGATCGGGTGATGAAGTACGCCGAGTACGCGGCGGTGGGGATCGAGCACTACTGGCTGCTGGAAACCGAGGATTCGCTGCGATTGCGGACGCATCGGCTGCGCGACGGTCGGTACGTACCGACCGGTGAGTACAGCGGACAGGCCACCCTCGAACTCGACAGCCTCACGCTGCCACTCGATCTGGATGCCCTGACCGCGCTGCGCGCCTCCGGCGCATCGGTCTGACAACCATCGTTGCGTCGGTTCGACAACAAGGCCTCTGACCTCGCCCGATCCGCCCACCTGCTACGAAATTCGGGACTATCCTGGAATTCCGTAAGCCGTGGTTGGAGGGTGTCATGGACCACGCGCGCATTATCCGAACAGTGCTCGGAGTGACAGCCGCCTATCTGATCGCTCTCGGCGCGTGGCTGGGCTGGATCGTTCCGCTCACCCCGCCCGGTACCGTGCCGCTCCAAGTGATCACACTGGTCGGTCTCTTCGGAACCTTCCTGGGCCTGGGCATGCTGCTCGCCCAACGCCCCACCCGCGCCGATCGCAAACTGCGCCGCCACGGGCTCGAGGGCTGGGCCAATATCGAAGCGGTCCATCCGCTGCAGCGCACCGACCACTGCACCGAGATCACCGAACTCGATCTCGAACTGGTGGTGCCGGGCTCGGAGACCTACTACGGCAGCATCGTCTTCGATGTGGAACCGGTCGTGAAGCCGAGAATCACTGTGGGCGGCACACTTTCGATCCGGGTCGACCCGACCAACCGCGATCGGATCATGCTCTGCCTGTAAGCGCAATCACCGCCTCCGGAAACATATATCCAGGTCAGGGCCACCTGGCTGCCCGTTTTGCCTGCTCTTGGACGTAGCATCCAACCCATGACGATCGCCCCCAAGCAGGACCACAGAGAAGCGCCGCTGGTGCTCGACACCGAGCCGCCGCGCACGCTCGGGTTCACCGATCAGGCGGCGTTCTGGCTCAATATCGGCGTCAGCCTGATCGGATTCAGCGGCGCGGCCGTCGTGCTCGCCCCGACCGAGGGCACCAAGCTGCCGCTCATCGGCGCCCTGCTCGCCACCGTCGTCGGCACGGTGATCGGCGCGGCCATGGTGGCCGGGCCCGCGGCCATCGGATCGCGCACCGGCGCACCCGCCATGGCGGTGCTGCGCGGACTGTTCGGCACGCGGCTGTCCTATGTGCCGACCGTCGCCAATATCGTGCAGTGCATCGGCTGGGGCGTGTACGAGCTCACGGTGATCACCCTCGGCGTCTCCGCGCTCACCCACGACCGGGTGCCGCACTGGATCGTCATCGTCGCGGCGGGCGTGCTGTCCACGGTCATGGCCATCTGGCCATTGGCCGCGGTGCGCGCATTGCGCAAGTACGTGTCGGTGGCGGTCGGCATCGCGCTCGTCTATTTCACCATTCAGCTGCTGCGGCAACCGATTCCGCTGCCCACGGGCACCAGCTGGAGCGGTTTCTGGCCCGCGGTGGACTCCACCCTGGCGGTGTCCATCTCCTTCGTCCCGCTGGCCGCCGACTACACCCGGCACTCGCGCTCGGCGAAGACCGCCGCGAGCGCCACCGTCATCGGTTACTCCGTCGCCCAGGTCTGGTGCTACGGGCTCGGCATTCTCGCGATCCTGCAGGCGGGCAATGCGGACAACATCTTCGACACCTTCCTCGGCGTGGCCGCGGGCTGGGTCTTCTTCGCGGTGCTGGTGCTGCGCGAATCGGATCAGTCCTTCGCCAATATCTATTCGACGGCCATGTCCATCCAGAACCTGTTGCCGCGGGTGGATCGCCGGATCCTGGCCGGACTGGTCGGCCTGATCGTGACGCTGCTGGCATTGCCCGTGCGCGACTTCAGCAACTACGCCAACTTCCTGGTCCTGATCGGTTCGGTCTTCGTGCCGCTGTGCGCGGTGCTCATCGTCGACTACTTCTTCGGGCAGGGGCGGCGCGGCTGGAACCTGACCGAGAGCGCGCCCACCCGGCCACTCATGTTGCTGCCGTGGGCCATCGGCTTCGTCATCTACCAGCTGTTCAATCCCGGTTCGATTACCTGGTGGTCCGATTTCTGGACCGAGGCGCAGGACGCGCTGCACATTCACCCCGGCTGGTGGTCCTCGGCCTCGCTCTACTCCTTCCTGGCGGCAGCGGCCGTGACAGCGCTCCTGGTGCGTTTCCGGCGGGCATGACCGGCGACGACCGCGTCTACGGGATGGGGCTCGACCCGCTGGTCGAACCCGATTGGCCCGCACTGACTTCCACCGAGGTGGACGCGGTGCTGGGTGCGGACGCGGTCATCACCTGGCGCAGCCCGCGCCCGCTCTCGGCGACCGCGCGGGTGCGGCTGCCGGACGGGCGCGAGGTCATCGTCAAACGGCTGCCGCGCACGCTGCGCGACGCCGCCGCGCTCGGCGAGGAACACCGGTTCATGGATCACCTGCGCTCGCACGGGATTCCGGTACCAGAGGTGCCGATCACCCTCGATCGCGGCGAATTCGCCTACGAGGTACAGGAACTCGGGTCCGGCCGCGACGAGTACGCGGGCGTGTTCTCCTGGTCGCCCTATCAGTCCCTCGATGACGCGGCCGCCGCCGGGCGCATGCTGGCCCGCTTGCACCTGGCCGCCGCGGGCTACGACGCGCCGCGGCGTCCGCCCCGTCCGCTACTCGCGAGCTTCACCATCTTCTCCTCCGCCGATCCGCTTGCGGCCGTGGCGGATCGGGCCGTCGAACGGCCCGTGCTCGGCGCGTTCCTGGCCGAGCGCGACTGGCGCGCCGATATGACCCGCGTCCAGCTCCCGGCCCATGAGCGCCTGTACCCGCTGCTCGCCGATCTGGAACCGCTGTGGACCCACAATGATTGGCACGGCACCAACCTGCTCTGGCGCGACCACCGGGTGTCCGACGTCATCGACTTCGGCCTGTGCGACCGCACCACCGCCGTCCACGACATCGCCACCGCCATCGAACGCTGTGCCGTGGACTGGATTTCGATCCGCGACGGCGGTCCCGCGCACGTGCGATTCGATCAGGTCCGCGACCTACTCGAGGCATACCAATCGGTACGGAATTTGACGGCCGCCGAACGCCGCGCCCTCCCGGCACTTCTCCCCCTGGTGCATTGCGAGTACGAACTCTCCGAGATCGACTACTTCCTCGGCGTCATACCCGGCGGCAATGCGAAGAACGCCGAGATCGCCTATGCCGAGTACTTTCTCGGGCATACCGCGTGGTGGACGGATTCCACCGAAGGCCGGGAACTTCTCTCGGCAATTTGATTCCCCGGCCACTTTCGGATAGAACTTGATCCGTTGCCTTTGGCAACGTGAATCGTTCTGCACGCCATCTGAGTTCGTGCAGCCGGGGGTCGGGAGAACCAGGACAATCATGCGTAACACCATTCGTAATTTCGGTCGCAAGGCTCTTGTCGCGGCGCTGCCGCTGGCCGTCGCCTCGATGTTCGCCAGCGCCGGAACGGCTTCCGCCACCGCGCCCGAGGCCCCCGCCGCCATCGTGCAGGCCGTCGCCGCGCCGATCGCGCAGGAAGTCCTCGCGCCGCAGGTCGCCCCTGTTGCCGAGGCCGCCGTCGCCCCGGTCGCGCCGCAGGCCGATGCCACCGAGATCGCCCCGGTCGCGGCCGAGATCTCGCAGCCGCAAGACATCGCGACCGATCCGAACGCCAAGAACCACGACCCGATCGCCAATGCCGTCGCCACGGGTGCGGCCGCCGGTGCGATCATCGAGAGCGTGTTCTGCGCGGTCACCCTGGTCGGCATTTTCGCGATTCCGGCCTGCGCCGTCAGCGGCGCCCTCGAGGGCGCGCTCATCGGCCTGATCGTCGGCGCGGTCGCGCCGGACGCGGTGCCGCAGGTGCTGCCCTGATCTCTCGGGGATAAGACGTGAGAACCCCATCCCGAATCGGGATGGGGTTCTTTTGCATTCGAATTCGGCAACCGATTCGACGACGACCGATTCGATGACCGATACGGTTGCCTATTCGATGACCTATTCGGATTACCGATGCGCGCGGGGATCCGCCAGCAGGTATTGCGCGACGGCGTAAGTCCCGAGAATGACGCCCTCGCTGATCCGCCGCGACTTCTCGCCACGCGCGAAAATCCTGCGCAGCACGATCAATCCGTCGGACAGCGTGAACAGCAGCGCGCCCACACCCAATCGGCTGCGCGGGTCCGCATTCGGAATGTTCACGCCCGCCACGTTTTTCGCGTCCCGGGCCAGATCCGGATCCGACGCCAGCGTGGCCGCCGTGCCGAGGGTCGCGCCATAGGCGGTGAGCGGCACGGCAACCGCCGGAGCCTTGAACCGCATCAGCGTCGCGGCCCCGAGCCACGCCGCCAGCCGCGGTACCGCGATCTGGGCGCGCGGGCGTCCGCCGCGCCGGAACCACAGCCACGAGTATCCAGTCTGCATGACCGCGAAAGACGAAGCGCCCGCGATCAATCGGCGATCGTCATCGGGCTCGATGAGCAGCACATCGCCGACGGTGGCCGCGGCCAGCGAGCCGAGCAGCACCGTGCGATCGGTGCGATCCAGGTACTGTCCGTTCACCGCCACATCGGCGGCCAGCAGCGGCATCAGCAAGGGCTTCGCGACCCACTGCAGTTTCTCCCGGCCGGTGACCGCGCCGAACACGGTCACCGCCGCCGCGCCGACGAACGCGGCGCGGAACGGGCGGGCCATCAGAAGCTGGGTTCGGCCGGAGCCGGCGGCAGCACCGCGACCTGTCCCGCGTAGGACAGGCCCGCGCCGAAGCCGAGCAGCAGCGCCAGCTGGCCGCCCTTGGCCTTGCCGGTGACCAGCATCTCCTCCATGGCCAGCGGGATCGAGGCGGCGGAGGTGTTGCCGGTGTTCTCGATGTCATTGGCCATCGGGATGTCGTCGGCGAGCCCGAGGTTCTTCTTCATGAGCTCGTTGATGCGGGCATTGGCCTGGTGCGGGATGAACACCTCGATGTCCTCCTTGGCCACGCCGGACACCTCGATGGCGCTCGACAGCGCGCGCGGCAGGGTGACCGCGGCCCAGCGGAAGACCTTGGGGCCCTCCATGTGCAGCGACATCCGGCCCACCGGCTCGACGGCCGGGTCGGTGCCCTGCAGGCGCTGTGCCTTGTTCATGAACTCCAGGAAGTCGACGTCCTGCGCGATGGCCTCGGCGTTCTCGCCGTCGGAGCCCCACACGGTCGGCGAGATGCCGTTCTCCTCGCTGGGCCCGACCACGACCGCGCCGGCGCCGTCGCCGAAGATCATGGCGGTGCCGCGGTCCTTCGGATCCAGGCCGACGGTCATCGTTTCCGCGCCGATGACCAGGATGTATTCGGCCGAGCCGGAGCGGATCATGTCGGTGGCGACGCCCAGGCCGTAGCCGAAACCGCCGCAGCCCGAGGTCAGGTCGAAGGCCGGGATGCCGTTGATGCCGAGATCGGCGGCGACGCTCGGGGCGCCGTGCGGGGTCAGCTTGAGCCAGCTGGAGGTGCAGAAGATGAGCGCGCCGATCTTGGCGCGATCGATTCCGGTGTTGTTCAGCGCCCGGTTGGCAGCCGCCACCGCCATGGTGCGCAGCGTCTCGTCGCCGGAGATCCAGCGCCGGTTGTGAATGCCGGTGCGCTCGAAGATCCACTCCGGGGTGGAATCCAGGACCTCGCACACCTCGGCGTTGCTGACCAGGCGCTGGGGCCGGTAAGCGCCGATGCCGAGCATCGCAACATTTTGATGACCCTTGTTGATTGCAATGCTCACCACAGGTGACTCACACGACCCTTCACAACACCTTTGTCGGACAAAAGACCAGCATCAGGCTAACCCAGAGCAAGGATTCAGCCCAGAGCAAAGTCAGGTTAACCAGTAGGTAAGGACATTTGTCCTCGAGCAAGCGCCGGACCCTTCGGTCAGCCCAGCGCGAGATCCTTCAAACCCAGGATCGAACGGTATTCGAGGCCCTCGGCCGCGATGATGCCGTCGGCCCCGGTCTCCCGATCCACCACCGTGGCCACGCCGACCACGATCGCGCCCGCGTCCCGCAGCGCGCGCACCGCGGTGAGCGGGGAGTTGCCGGTCGTGGTGGTGTCCTCGACCACCAGCACCCGCTTGCCCACGATGTCGGGGCCCTCGATCTGCCGCTGCATGCCGTGGGTCTTGGCCGCCTTGCGGACCACGAAGGCATTGATCGGACGGCCCGGCGCGTGCATGACCGCCGCCGCCACCGGGTCCGCGCCCATGGTGAGCCCGCCCACCGAGTCGAAGTCCCAGTCCGCCACCAGCTCGCGCAGCAGCTTGCCGATCAGCGGCGCGGCCTCGTGGTGCAGGGTGGCCCGGCGCAGGTCCACGTAGTAGTCGGCTTCCTTGCCCGAGGACAGGGTGACCCGGCCGTGTACGACGGCGAGGTCGCGCACCAGAGCCGCGAGTCTGTCCCGGTCGGTCGTCGTTACCTGCATTGCTGTGTTCATGTCCTTCCGCGTGCGTTGAACAGGCCCCGGTTGAGGCGGGCCGCCAGGGATCGTGGGATCAGTTCGGCGACCGCGACGATCGCCTTGTACTGCAGTCCGGGCACGCTGACCACCCGGTCTTTCTCCAGATCTCGCAGCGAACCGGCCACCACCTCGTCCACGCTCAACCACAGTGGTCGCGGCAGCGCAGCCATATCTATTCCGGCTCGCTCATGGAATTCGGTGCGGACGAATCCCGGGCACAAGGCCTGCACCCGGACTCCGGTCCCGACCAGCGCGCCCGCCAGCCCTTCCGAAAAGGATACGACGTACGCCTTGGAGGCCGAATAGGTCGAGCCCCTTCCCGGGATCAGGCCCGCGGTACTGGCCACATTCACCACCGTGCCCTTGGCGGCGTGCACCATGGGCGGCAGCGCCGCCCGGGTCAGCTGCACGACGGCGGTGACGTTCACATCCAGTTGCTGCTGCAGGGCGTCCGGATCCACGGTCCAGAATTCGCCCGTCATGCCGAATCCCGCGTTGTTGACCAGGAATTCGACGCCTTCCGCCACCCGGGCGGCCACCCGATCGCGATCCGCGGCGCGGGTCAGATCGGCGGGCAGCACCTGGGCTCGCGCACCGAACCGCACCCGCACATCGTGTGCGAGGGCGGCCAATCGGTCCTCATCCCGCGCCACCAGCACCAGGTCGTAACCGAGCGAGGCGAGCCGGAGGGCGTACGCCTTGCCGATGCCGGAGGTGGGCCCGGTGACCAGGGCCACCGGACGATGCGCGCCGGGCAGGCGCGCTGCAGGGGAACTCTCGGTCATCGACGGCCTATCACTCGCACGACGGGGGCGCGGTCGGCGATGACCGGAACTGCGGCCCCCATTGTGGTCCCTGACCGTCCCACACGCTGCGAATTCCCGCAGATGCGACGTGGCTGCGGCGCGCCGCGGCGAGTCACCTCGGGGCTGGGCCCTGATAAGGGCGGAAGCCCGGGTGGAAGGGGCCGCCGGGCGGGGCGCTGCGGCCCTGATCCTTGCGCCAGCCCTCCTCGGGCTCGCGGTCCGGATCATCGCGATCATCGGGTTCTGGCTCGTCCCAACGGTCTTCGTCCTCGGGGCCGCGCGGACCGTCGCGCTCCTCGTCCCACTCCGGCTCGCCCTCCGGCGCGGGCGGCCAGTTGCGGCGCACCCGGTTGCGCGGGTCCGGCACGACTTTCAGTGCGGGACGCCAGTTTTCGGGCTCGCCGTCGGATTCGCTCGCACCCGCGATATCGCTGACCAGCGGGGAGTCGTAGTCGTCGGCCTCCTCGCGGAGGCGCGGGCGGGGCGGTTCCTCGTCGCCGTAGTCGCCGTACTCGTCGTGGCCGTCGTAGTCGTCGTCCTCGGGGACCGGGCGCGAGCGGCCGGGTTCGGGCAGTTCGTCGCGGCCGCGCTCGGCATTGATGACCGGCGGCAGCACGTGCAGCAGGCCCGAGAGCCGCAGCACCGCGTCGATGGCCATCTCCCAGTCCTTGGCGACCGAGCCGACCGGCAGCATGCCCAGGGTCCAGTTGCCCTCGGACCACAGCTGCTGCACGGTGTCGGGCAGCGATTCGATGAACGCGACCATGCGCTGGTCCACCGCATGCCGCGCGATATCCGGGTTGGTGGCGAAGACCACCCGGTCACCGATGGCGCCGAGCAGCTCCAGATCGTGATCCTTGGGCGGCGCCGCGGTTTTCAGCCGCAGGTCGATATCGATGTCCGAGCCGATCTGGCGGCGCACCGCGACCAGCGTCGCGGAGTCCTCGAGATCGAAGAGCACGAACTTCTCGCCCTTGCGATTGCCCGACACCACATCCACCGCGGACAGGTAGCCGAGCTTGGCCAGCGCGCCGCGCCGCCAGGTGGAGGCGAGCGCGGGCTCCACCGAAACATAGGTGTAGCCCTGGGATTTCGCCCAGACCTGTCGCACGTGCCCCGTGCGCTGCCGCTGCAGCCGATCGAAATAGAGCAGCACGATCGCACCCACGAGCGCGATCGCCGCCAGCCCGAACCATATTGCCGTCATCGCCGCCTACCCTATCCACCTGGACCACGTAATGCCCGGCACGCCTGCACCTTTGTGACTCATCGGGTTCCGCTCGGCAGCGAAGTGCTGAAGATCAGCTTCGCTTGAATGGATCCGTCGGCATTCTTATCGCCTTGCACCATAACGACTTCCCCGACAGCCAGATCAGCGACCTTGGTGCTGCCCAAGGAGATGACCTGTGTCTTGTCGTCGGTCTTCACCGTCACCTTGTCGCCGGTGAGGCTCGTGAGGGTGAGCGTCGAGCCGTCATTGTTCGCGATGGTGCCCATATTGGCACCGAGCTCGTCCAGGTCGCCGAGACCCGGAATGGTCGGCACCCCGCTGGGTAGCGGCACCGCGGAGGTGTTGCCCGGCAGCGGGTAGGAGGAGGTCTTGACGTTGCTCGGCGCGGAGGCCGAGTCCGACGAATCCTTGTTCCCCAGCAGGGTTCCCACCAGCACGCCGACAATGGCGACCACGATCACGGCCGCGATGGCCAGCGCCACCCACAGGGTCGTATTGCGCTTGGGCGGAGGCGGCGGCGGGTTCTGCGGGAAGCCCGCGGGCTGATATCCGCCGGGCGTTCCGGGACCTCCGGGGCCGCCGGGGCCCGGATAAGCCGGAGCGCCATAGCTACTCGTCGGCTGATACCCCGGCTGGTCCGGAAAAGAGACGGTCGGTTCGTATCCACCGCCGCTCTCGTAGCTGCCCCAGTGCGTATCGGCGGGCGGCAGGATCCGGGTGGCGTCCTGCCCGACGGGCTGTCCGAAGTAATCGGGCTGACCGGCGGGTACGGCCTCGGTGGGCCCGTAGGCGGAGCCGCTGTCCGAGCCGTGACCACCCGGCCCGGACTGCTCGGTCGGCCCACTCCCCAGGCCCGGTTCCGGCCGCCGCGACCACGGATCGCTCGGATTAGTCATGGCCTCCAGGGTAGGCGGCCGACCGCGGCAGAGCCGCGAACTCGACCGGACGGTTCCCAAACAGCAAGGCCCCCGCGCGCGCCGGAGCACGCACGGGGGCCGGTGTTCGAGCTGGTCAGCCTCCTACGGTGACTCAGCGCCCGACGATGAGGGTGTCGCCGTCGGGGGTGACGTTCACCTTCACGGTGTCGCCGTCCTGGACCTCCCCGGCCAGCAGCTCCTTGGCGAGCGAATCGCCGATGGCCTGCTGGATCAGGCGGCGCAGCGGACGCGCGCCGTAGGCCGGGTCGTAACCGCGCACGGCCAGCCAGAAGCGGGCCGAGTCGGACACCTCCAGGGTGAGCCGCCGCTGGGCGAGCCGCTTCTGCAGCTGCTGCAGCTGGATGTCCACGATGTGCTCGAGCTGTTCCTCGTCGAGGGAGTGGAACATGACCACGTCGTCGAGCCGGTTCAGGAACTCCGGTTTGAAGGCGCGGCGCACCGCGTTCATGACCGTCTCCTTGTCACCGCCCGCACCCAGATTCGAGGTCAGGATGAGGATGGTGTTGCGGAAATCGACCGTGCGGCCCTGGCTGTCGGTCAGACGGCCCTCGTCGAGCACCTGCAGCAGGATGTCGAAGACATCCGGGTGGGCCTTCTCGATCTCGTCGAAGAGCACCACCGTGTACGGGCGTCGCCGCACCGCCTCGGTGAGCTGGCCGCCCTGGTCGTACCCGACATAGCCCGGGGGCGCACCGACCAGGCGGGCCACCGAGTGCTTCTCGGAGTACTCGCTCATGTCGATGCGGATCATGGCGCGCTCGTCGTCGAACAGGAAGTCCGCCAACGCCTTCGCGAGCTCGGTCTTACCGACACCGGTCGGTCCGACGAACATGAAGGAACCGGTCGGCCGATTCGGGTCGGCGACCCCGGCCCGCGCGCGGCGCACGGCATCCGAAACCGCTTGCACGGCATCCTTCTGCCCGACGACCCGGTGGCCCAGCTCGTCCTCCATGCGCAGCAGCTTCTGGGTCTCGCCCTCCATCATCTTGCCCACGGGGACACCGGTCCACGACGACACCACCTCGGCGATATCGTCCGGCCCGACCTCCTCCTTGAGCATGACGGCGCCGTCGGCGGCGGTCTTCGCCTTGCCCTCGGCCTCGGCGAGCTCCTTCTCCAGCTTGGGGATTCGCCCGTAGCGCAGTTCGGCGGCCTTGTTGTAGTCGCCGTCGCGTTCGGCCCGCTCGGATTCGCCCTTCAGCGTCTCCAGCTGTTCCTTGAGCGCGCTCACCGCGTCGATGGCCTGCTTCTCGTTCTGCCAGCGGGTCATCAACTGGTTGAGCTTCTCGCGGTCGTCGGCGAGTTCGGAGCGCAGCTTCTCCAGCCGCGCCTTGGAGGCCTCGTCGGTCTCCTTGGCCAGTGCCACCTCCTCGATCTCGAGGCGGCGCACCACGCGTTCGATCTCATCGATTTCCACGGGGCGGGAATCGATTTCCATGCGCAGCCGGGACGCGGCCTCGTCGACCAGGTCGATGGCCTTGTCCGGCAGGAACCGGGAGGTGATGTAGCGGTCGGACAGCGCCGCCGCGGCCACCAGCGCCGAGTCGGTGATGCGCACGTGATGGTGGTTCTCGTAGCGCTCCTTGAGCCCGCGCAGGATGCCGACGGTGTCCTCCACCGACGGCTCGCCGACCAGCACCTGCTGGAAGCGGCGTTCCAGGGCCGCGTCCTTCTCGATGTGCTGGCGGTACTCGTCGAGCGTGGTCGCGCCGACCAAGCGCAGCTCGCCGCGGGCCAGCATGGGCTTGATCATGTTGCCCGCGTCCATGGCGGATTCGCCGGTCGCGCCCGCGCCCACGATGGTGTGCAGCTCGTCGATGAACGTGATGATCTGCCCCGCAGAGGATTTGATCTCCTCCAGCACGGCCTTCAACCGCTCCTCGAACTCACCGCGGTACTTGGCGCCGGCCACCATCGCGCCCAGGTCGAGCGAGATGAGCTTCTTGCCGCGCAGCGATTCCGGGACGTCGCCCGCGATGATGCGCTGGGCCAGGCCCTCCACGATCGCGGTCTTGCCGACGCCGGGCTCGCCGATCAGCACCGGGTTGTTCTTGGTGCGCCGGCTCAAAACCTGGACGACACGGCGGATCTCGTGATCGCGGCCGATGACCGGGTCCAGCTTGCCCTCGCGGGCGGCGGCGGTCAGATCGGTGGAGTACTTCTCCAGCGCCTGGTACTGACCCTCCGGATCCGCGCTGGTGACACGGGTATTGCCGCGCACGGCGGTGAACGCCTCGCGCAGGGTGTCGGCGGTCGCGCCGTACTTCAGCAGCAGCTGCTGCACATCCGAATCACCCTCGGCCAGGCCGACCATCATGTGCTCGGTGGAGACGTACTCGTCGCCCATCTCGGTGGCCAGCTTCTGCGCGGCCGTGACCGCGGCCAGGGCCTCGCGCCCGAGATTGGGAGTGGTGGTCGCGCCCGAGGCGCGGGGCAGCCGGTCGACGATGTCCTGGGCCTCGCGCCGAACCGTCGCCGGGTCGACTGCGACGGCCTTGAGCAAGGGGGCGGCGATGCCGTCGGTCTGATCCAGCAACGCCACCAGCAAGTGCGCCGGACGGATCTCCGGGTTTCCGGCGGCGGAGGCCGCCTGCAGTGCGGCGGTCAGGGCCGCCTGGGTCTTGGTGGTGGGATTGAACGAGTCCACTGTCACCTTTCCTTCTAGTCGTTGCTCTCTACAACGCGGTAGAAGTTGAGTCTGTTCCGCTCAAGTCTGACGACTTTTCGTCACCGGGTCCAGAGTCCAAGGGCGTTTCCTACGCTACGCGTACGATGGCCCCATTCGTTGACGCATCACCCCAGCTCATCCATGCCGGTTCTCCGAATGAATGGAGCAGCAATGCGCGCGATCGTCGTCCGAGAATTCGGTGGCAAGCCAGAGGCCGCCGATATGCCGGTCCCCGAGGTCGGCCGGGGCCAGGTTCAGATCCAGCTGGAAGCGGCGGGGGTCAACCCGTTCGACAAGCGGATCATCGACGGCTTCCTGGACGGCAAACTGCCCCATGACTTTCCATTGATTCCCGGCACGGACGGCGCGGGTTCGATCAGCGCGGTGGGCGCGGGCGTGAACGACTTCGAGATCGGCGACCGGGTGGTCGGGAAGTTCCTGATTCCGCCGATCGGGCACGGCACCTTCGCCGAATACATCGTGGTGCCGCGTGAGAGCGCCATCGCGAAACTGCCCGACGAGGTCACCGCGATTCGCGCGGCCGCCCTGCCGACCGCGGGCATCACGGCGCTGGACCTCATGCACGCGGCCGGGGTCAAGGGCGGGCAGAAGGTATTGATCGTCGGCGCGTCCGGTGGCGTCGGCTCGTATCTGGTCCAATTGGCGGCACTGGCCGGGGCCCACACCCTCGCCACCGCGCGGCCCGACGACACCGATCGCATGATCCGGCTGGGCGCGACCGACGTGGTGAACTACGGCCGCGTCACCGTCACCGACTCGCCCACGCACGCCGAGGGCTCGGAGCTGTCGGTCGCCGATTCGGTGCGGATGACCGATCCCGGCGGCATCGACGTGCTCTTCGATCTGGTCTCCCCGCCGCCCGTGTTCGCCGACAACGCGAGCCTGGTGAAATCGGGCGGCTGGGCCTACTCCACCATCTGGTCCGCCGACGAGGCCGATCTGAAGGCCCGCGGCGTACAGGGCGGCAATCTCGAATCCTCCGGTGGCGCAGCCGAATTGCGGGAGCTGCTGCGCCTGGTCGGGAACGGCGACCTGATGGTCCCGATCAGCAATATGCCGCCGCTGGCCGAGGCCGCGGACGTGGTCGGCGCGCCCGGGGCGCGCGGCAAGACGGTGCTGGTGATCTGAGCCTCGAGCCCACGTCACTTGAACCTCGAGTTACACAAATCGATCGGCCCTCGGCTATATCCGTGCGACCACCGGCTTTTCAGGGATACTTGACGCGGAGGCTCGCCTGGCAGCAGGCGTTCCGGGGTTTGTTGCACAGGAAGGAAAGCTCGACGTCGTGGATGCGCGTTCGGCAGCGCTGGTCCGCGCAAACTTTCGGACAGTCGTCGAGGCCCCGAACGGGCCCGAACGGCTGATCAGCGCGTTCTACGGTCATCTTTTCGCGGAGATCCCCGCCCTGCGGGAACTGTTCCCCTCCGCCATGGACATGCAGCCCAAGCGGTTGGTCACGGCCATCCAATTCGTGCTCGACAACTTGGAGGACTGGGATCGCGCACAGCGCTTCCTGGAGCAACTGGCGCGCGACCACCGCAAGTACGGGGTGGAGGCGGCGCACTACGACATCGCCGGGCGCGCCCTGCTCTCGGCCTTCCGCAGCTGGAACGGCGCGGCCAACTGGTCGCGGCCGCTGGAGGCGGGCTGGCGCGACATCACCATCCTGATCTCGGCGTCCATGGCCATCGGGGCCAATTCCGATAAGTCACAACCCTATTGGGAGGCGACCGTGGTCGGGCACCGGCGGGTGGTGGACGATCTGGCCATCGTCCGGCTGCAGACCGACACCCCGATCCCTTACCAGGCCGGGCAGTACGTGCCCATCGCCATCCCGCAGCGACCCAAGATGTGGCGCTACCTGTCCCCGGCGATTCCCACCAATCCCTACGGCGAGATCGAATTCCACGTGCGCAAGGTGCGCACCGGCTGGGTCAGCCCGGCCATCGTGAACGAGACCCAGGTCGGCGACCGGTGGATGATCGCGGCCCCGCTGGGCGGGCTGCACGTGGATCTGAGCCGCCGCAAGGATGTGCTCATGATCGGCTCCGGCACCGGCATCGCGCCGCTGCGCGCACAGCTGATCGAGATGGGGCGGCGCGGCATCAACCCGCGCGTGCACCTGTTCATGGGCGGGCGCTACCCGTGCGATCTCTACGACGTGGAGAACATGTGGCAGCTCTCGCAATCCAATCCGTGGCTCACCGTGGTCCCGGTCTGCGAGAACGAGACCAACCCGTGGTGGCATCCCTATCCGCCCGCGGAGACGCCGTTCGGCATGCACCGCAGGCTGATCGGCAATCTGGGCGCGGTGGTGGCCAGCTTCGGCGCGTGGGAGGACCGGCAGATCCAGATCGCCGGGTCGGCCCGGATGATCGCCGACACCAAGCGCGCGCTGCTCGCGGTGGGCACGCCCATGTCGGCGATAAGCTCGGACCCCGTGTAGTGCAAGACCGCTCGAATTCGATGATCAGGAGTTATCGGTGACGCACGACCCGGACGAGACCGGCGAACTCGCGCTCGGCGCGCACGCGGAGCAGACGGAGTGGACCGCGACCGTGGTCGGCGCGCACCGGCTGCGCGAGGACACCACCGTGGTCCGGTTGATCGGCGAGTTCGTGCCGTTCGCGGCGGGCCAGTCGGTGGAGGTGCGCACGCCGCAGCATCCGAACCTGGTGCGGCGCATGTACTGTGCGCTGCCGCCGTCGCTGGACGGCAAGCTGGAATTCCATGTGCGCACGGTGCCCGGCGGCTGGTGCAGCGGGGCCATCGTGGCCGATTCGCATCCGGGTGACGAATGGCGGATCAGCGCGCCCGCGGGCTGGCTGGCGGTGGAGCCCGACGCCACCGATGTGGTCATGCTCGCCGACGGCGTCGGTCTCGCGCCGCTGCGCGCGCTGCTGCTGGATCTCTCGCGCCGGGAACAGCCCCCGCGCACCCACCTGTTCGTGGGCGGCCGCTTCCCGCGCGACCTCTACGCCTCGGACATGCTGTTCCTGCTGGCCGGTGAATTGCCCTGGCTCACTGTGATTCCCGTGGTGCAGGACGAGCAGGATCCGGACCGCCTCGACGACTGGTACGAGCAGTGCCGCGTCGATATCGGCTTCCGGCCGGAGGAGATGATGCCGGGCACCATCGCCGACATTCCCGAACGCTTCGGGCCGCTGGACCACCACCAGATCCTGGTCTGCGGCGCCGCCGCCATGGTCCGCAACACCATCGACCAGCTGGTCGCCATCGGAGCACCGGCGGAAGCCATTCGCTACGAAGGGTTTTGATTCTCAGAACAGCGGATCGTGGCGGATGTTATGGGTCGGGGTGCCCGCGGCCATGAGGCGGAACTTGGTGGTCTGCACCATGGAGGGCGCGCCGACGATCTGGACGTCGCGGTCGTCCCAGGAGCCGTAACCCGCCACGATCTTGCCGATCTGACCGACGACGCGCGGCTGCAGGCCCGGAAGTTCCTGGGACTCATCGGAATTGTCGAAATGCCACCACGGGTTTTCGGTGGATTCGGTGACCGGGTGCACGGTGAGCCACTTGTTGGCGCAGGCCAGCTGGCTCAGCACCTCGAGGTCGTAGAGGTCGCACGGGTAGTGGCCGCCGACGAAGAGGTCCACCTTGGGGTTGGAGCGACGGGCGGTCATGGCCATCAGTTGCGCGCGCAGCGGGGCGATGCCGGTGCCGCAGCCGACCATGAGCAGCTTGCGGCGGGTATTGCGGGGCACGCCGAGACCGCCCAGCGGCGAACCGATCAGCCACTGCTCGCCGACCCGGGTGTGGCCCACCATGGCCGGGCTGACCCAGCCGCCGGTGACGCCGCGGATGTGGAATTCCAACTCGCCGTTGGCATTCGCGGGAATGGCGGGCGAGAGGTAGCGCCACATGCGCGGGCGGGACGGGATCTGCACGCTCATGTACTGCCCGGCCGCGTACTGCATGGGCTGATCCAGCCGCAGCCGCACCACGGCCAGATTGCGCAGCACTTCCCGGTGTTCGATGACGGTGCCGGTCCACACCGGCGGGGTGGTCTCCTGCTCGGCCGCGCCGATCATGGTGCCGGCGATGACGCCGATGCCCTCGTCCCAGGCGCGGGCGATCTCGTCGGTCCAGATCTCGGTGCCGGCGTAGGCCTCGAGCGCGCACTTGAGCGATTTCCCCACGGCCTCATAGTGTTCGGCGACCACACCGTACTTGCGGTGATCGCGCCCGAGCTGGGCCAGGAAGGGCAGCAGCCGGTCGGGTTCCTCGAGCCGGTCCACCACGTAGGCGATGGCCTTCACCAAGCGGTCGCGCTGGGCATCGAGGGCGGCGGGGAAGAAGTCACGAACCTGGGGGTACTCGGTGAAGAGGATGGCGTAGAACGATCGGGCGAGCCTCTCGGGGCCACCATCCTCCGCAGCAACCGCCTTGAACGTTGTTCTTATCAATGCGACGGTCCGCGAATCCATTTGTGTCACAACCCCATTTCGCAATCGAACACAGGCGTGACCGGCGAGTGAAGTGCAGCGGGACACTCGACAGCAGCCGTTGCTCAGCAAGTGTAAGCGAGGTTAGCCAGCAACGGAACGGGACGTTTCAATAACACGCCCTTTTATCCTCGAAAACGTGAACGTTGCGGGGTATCTGAGCCGAAAACAGACTGTTCAACTGGAACACGCCGCGAGACACGGGGTTTCATCCACCGATCTTGGCTGATCCGTTTTGCAAGACTCAGGAAAGTAGCGATCCCGCCGCAACCGCGCATGCATCGAATTCCCCTGCAGCATACGGACAAAACTCATGATCGGCATTAATTGATAACCTACCGGTCTGTTTGTAATTAACCGGCACAAAGAACTTCGCTAAAACCACAGTCCCCTACAGCAACTCAGCACATTGCCCGCAACAATCGCAACATGGCGAATAGCAGAAGGCGGTGCCCCGATCGGGGCACCGCCTTCCGTACTCGCTTGCCGTGCTACGACTTACGCCGGTTTCTGGGCTGCCACACCACGAGCGCGGTGCTGGGCTGCTGAGGTGTCAGGTGCGTGGGCCGGTACCCGGCCCGCAGCCTTTCCACCTCGGCGGTCAACTCGCTCACCCGGTGCTGTAGCGCCTCCACCTCATTGGTGAGTTCGATGATCCGTTTGATGCCCGCCAGATTCACGCCCTCGTCCTGGGACAGGCGCTGCACCTCGCGGAGCAGCTCCACATCCCGGTTCGAGTAGCGCCGCCCGCCCCCGGAGGTGCGCTGCGGCGATACGAGACCCAGTCGGTCATAGGTGCGCAGCGTCTGGGCGTGCATGCCCGCCAGCTGCGCGGCCACCGAGATCAGGAAGTACTGGGCCTCGGTCTTCTTCGGATGATCGGAACTCATTACGCACCTGCCCATCCCGCACGTGGATCGAACCCGCTGGTCTTCTCGGCCTCCGCGTAGCGCCGGAGCGCCTCGGTGGCATTGTCGTCCAGCTTCTGCGGTACCGCGACCTTCACCATGACCAGCAGGTCACCCGCGCCGCCGTCGCGCTTGGGCACACCGCGCCCGCGCACCCGCAGGGTGCGGCCGTCGGCGGTGCCCGGCGGCACCTTGACGCCCACGCGACCGTCCAGGGTGGGCACGGAAACCGTTGTGCCCAGTACCAATTCGGCGTAGGAGACCGGCAGCACCAGGGTCAGGTCGTCGCCGTTGCGGCCGAAGACCTTGTCCTGGCTGACGTGCACGGTGACGTACAGGTCGCCCGGAGGCGCGCCGCGCAGGCCCGCCTCGCCCTGGCCGGCCAGCCGGATCCGCTGCCCGTCGCGCACGCCCGGGGGAATGCGCACGGTGATGGTGCGGGTCCGGTTCTGGATGCCCGAGCCGCGGCAGTCGACGCACGGGTCGTCGATGATCGACCCGGTGCCCCGGCAGTCCTCACACGGCTCCGAGAAGCCGAACGCGCCCTGGTTCCGGCTGACCACGCCGGTTCCGTTGCAGTGCGGGCAGACTCGCGGGCTGGTGCCCGGCTTGGCACCGCTGCCGTGGCAGGTGGTGCAGGCCGCCGGGCTGGTCATGCGCAGCGGGACGGTCACGCCCTGGGCGGCCTCGCGGAAGCCCAGGGTGGTCTCGGTCTCCACATCCGAACCGCGGCGGGGACGCGAAGAGGTCCGCGTGCCACCGCGATTGAACAGGCCGCCGAGCAGATCGCCCAGGCCACCGTCGGCGCCGCCCGCTCCCGCGCCGGCGCCGAAGATGTCACCCAGATTGAACTCGCCGGAGAATCCGCCGCCGGGTTGTCCGTAGCCACCACCGGGCGAGAAGCCGCCGCGGCCGAAACCGCCGCCGGCGAACAGCTTGCGTGCTTCGTCGTACTCCTTGCGCTTCTCCGGATCCGACAGCACGGCATTCGCCTCGCTGACGGCCTTGAACCGCTCCTCGGCCTTGCTGTCCCCGGGGTTCTTGTCCGGGTGCAGGTCTCGGGCCAGCTTGCGGTAGGCCTTCTTGATCTCGTCCTGGGTGGCGCCGGAGGAAACACCCAGATCCTTGTAGAAGTCCTTCTCGAGCCACTCTCGATTCACCGGGCATCTCCTCCTTTCTGTTTCGTCGATGACGCCGGGGGCGTCGTGAGGTTGTTAATCAGTGCCAGCGGCATCGGTGCCAGCGTTCGTCGTATCCGGCTGTCCCGCAGCCGGATCCGCCACACCGTCGGTGACTCCGACCAGCGCGTGCCGCAGCACGCGATCGCCGAAGCGGTATCCCTTGCGCATCACCATGCCCAGCACCGGGTCGGCGCCGCTGCCCTCGTGCTGCACGGCCTCGTGCAGGGTCGGGTCGAAAGGCTCACCCTCCGAACCGAATTCCTCGAGACCCTGCTTCTGCAGGGCGGTGACCAGCTTGTCCGCGACCGACTTGAGCGGCCCGTTGTCGAGGTCACCGTGGGCGCGGGCCCGATCCAGATCGTCGAGCACGGGCAGCAATTCGCTCACCACCGCCGCCTTGGCGGAGTCGGTGGCGGCCTTGCGGTCGCGCTCGACCCGGCGGCGGTAGTTGGCATACTCCGCCGTCAGACGCTGCAGATCGGCTGTGCGCTCGGCCAATTCGGCCGTGATCGCATCGGCGAGGGCGTCCTCGCCGGCCTCGGGGGAACCTTCGGCCCCCGCGGCCGCGGCGTCGTCCGCCGCGGCCTCGAAGACCTCACCCGCAGGCGCGAAGCGCCCCTCGAACTCAGCCGGATCGATGGTTGGTTCCGGGTTCTGGTTCGTCACTTCTTCTCAGGCTCCTCGACGACCTCGGCGTCCACGACGGTGTCATCGGACTGCGGCGCGGAGGCGCCGTTGCCCTGGGCGGCCTGATCGGCGGCCGAGGCCTCGTAGATGGCCTGGCCCAGCGCCTGCGACTCGGTGGCGAGCTTCTCCACCGCGGACTTGATGACCGCGATATCGGTGCCCTTGAGCGCCTCGTTCGCCTCCGCGATGGCCGCCTCGACCTTGGTCTTGACGTCCGCCGGGACCTTGTCCTCGTTGTCCTTGATGAACTTCTCGGTCTGGTGCACCAGCGACTCGGCCTGGTTGCGGGTCTCCGCCTCCTCGCGACGCGCCTTGTCCTCGGCCGCGTGCGCCTCGGCGTCCTTCACCATGCGGTCGATCTCCTCCTTGGACAGGCCGGAGCCGTCCTGGATCTTGATCGTGTTCTCCTTGCCGGTGCCCTTGTCCTTGGCCGTCACGTGGACGATGCCGTTGGCGTCGATGTCGAAGGTGACCTCGATCTGCGGCACGCCGCGCGGGGCCGGCGGGATGCCGGTCAGCTCGAACGATCCGAGCAGCTTGTTGTGCGAGGCGATCTCGCGCTCACCCTGGAAGACCTGGATCTGCACGGACGGCTGGTTGTCGTCGGCCGTGGTGAAGGTCTCCGAGCGCTTGGTCGGGATGGTGGTGTTGCGCTCGATGAGCTTGGTCATCACGCCGCCCTTGGTCTCGATGCCCAGCGACAGCGGGGTGACATCGAGCAGCAGGACGTCCTTGACCTCACCCTTGAGCACACCGGCCTGCAGGGCGGCGCCGATGGCGACGACCTCGTCCGGGTTCACGCCCTTGTTGGGCTCCTTGCCGCCGGTCAGTTCCTTGACCAGGTCGGACACGGCGGGCATACGGGTCGAACCACCGACGAGCACAACGTGATCGATATCGCCGACGGAGATGCCGGCGTCCTTGATGACCGAGGCGAACGGCTTGCGGGTGCGGTCCAGCAGATCGGAGGTGATCTTCTGGAACTCGGCGCGGGTCAGCTGCTCGTCGAGGAACAGCGGGTTCTTGTCCGCGTCGACGGTGATGTAGGGCAGGTTGATCGAGGTCGACTGCGAGGACGACAGCTCGATCTTGGCCTTCTCGGCAGCCTCACGGAGACGCTGCATGGCCATCTTGTCCTTGGTCAGGTCGATGCCCGAGGTGCCCTTGAACTTGTCGACCAGCCACTGCACGATGCGCTCGTCCCAGTCGTCACCACCGAGGTGGTTGTCACCGGAGGTGGCGCGGACCTCGACGACGCCCTCGCCGATCTCCAGCAGCGAGACGTCGAAGGTGCCGCCACCGAGGTCGAAGACCAGGATGGTCTGTTCCTTGTCGCCCTTGTCGAGGCCGTAGGCCAGCGCGGCCGCGGTGGGCTCGTTGACGATGCGCAGGACGTTCAGGCCCGCGATCTGCCCGGCCTCCTTGGTGGCCTGGCGCTGCGCGTCCTCGAAGTAAGCGGGGACGGTGATGACCGCGTCGGTGATCTCCTCACCGAGGTAGGCCTCGGCGTCGCGCTTCAGCTTCATCAGCGTGCGCGCGGAGATCTCCTGCGGGGTGTACTTCTTACCGTCGATCTCGACCGTCCAGTCCTCGCCCATGTGGCGCTTGACGGACCGAATGGTGCGGTCGACGTTGGTGACCGCCTGGTTCTTGGCGGGCTGACCGACGAGCACCTCGCCGTTCTTCGCGAACGCGACGATCGACGGAGTGGTGCGCGATCCTTCCGAGTTGGCCACGACGACCGGTTCGCCGCCTTCGAGAACGGCGATGACAGAGTTCGTGGTCCCGAGGTCGATACCGACCGCACGAGCCATGGTGTTCCTCCTTGTTGACGTATCTGAGCGCAGTGAACGCTTCGTCTCAGTAATACTGAGCGTGGTCGGCTCAATCCTGCACCCGTATCCGACGGCGCGCAACCTGAACTTGAGTCCAACTCGCTCAACCTTGCTGACTGGCTCAACTAGAGGCGCACGTCATCTATTCCCCGGGTCACAAAAAATCTTCGAGCGAAGTTCGCGCGGGGGCTCAGCTGGGCGGGTAGATCGCCGTCGGCTCGCCCTTGGCGGTGACGGTCAGATAGCCGCTGCGGCCCTCGTCCGCCACGTAGATGCTGACCACCGGATTGCCGTCGGGCCCGTGGGCGATCTCGACATGGCTGATCCGGCCGTTCTGGAGGCCCAGCGTCTGCGGCGCACCGGCGAGCAGTTCGGCCAGTTTGTGAACGTCCAGGCTCGTCAGATCGACGGCGTCCTGGCCCGCGGAGCGGGCGACGTCGCCACTCGAATGGAAGGTTCCGTCGTAGCGGATGTAGTCGTCCCGGCTCGCGGAGTTGTCCTTGCGCCGCTGCACCAGAACGTACCCGGGATAGAGCAGCACCTGGTCGGCCTTGGTGTCGCCGAAGTGGTCCTGGTACGCCTCGACGAAACTGGCCAGCCCCGGGCCGGTGGTCGGGTCCGGGAGCTCGGGTTTCGGTGCGACCGTTCGCGAGACGCAGCCCGCGAACGCGCCCAGCACGGCCGCGGCCAGCACGATGACGGCGGCCACCCGCATCCGGGTCGACGGGCCGCGCCGATTCGCCCGCACCACGGGCGAATTCACCAGATTGGCCGGGATCTGCAGATCGTCGAGCACGGCATCGAGGTCCCCGAAGGTCTTGGCCGCCATGGCCTTCGAGGTCCGCTGCGTGTGTTCGGCCGCGGTGAGCTCGCCCGCCGCGTGGGCGGCGTCGAGCAGGGTGCAGGCGTCCACCCGATCGGTGTCGCGGGCCCGAAGCCCTTGGGAGCGTGCGTCAGCCATCTCGCCTATCCCCCGAACGCCACGGTGCGCAGGATCCGGCCGTCGAGGGTCGACTCGAGGTAGCCGTTCTCATTGGCCTTGTTGCCCACATAGATTCGGACGATCGGACCGGCGCTCGCGCCCTCGATATCGAGGTAGCTGACCGTGCCCTGATCCACCTTGGTGAGGGCGGGGGCCTGCGCCGCCAGGGCCGCGATGGCCTGCGCGTTCAGTGCGGACAGGTCGGCGGTCGGGGTCTGCGGCGGCCGGGTCTGGGGCTCGCTGCCCTGGTCGAAGCCGCCGCGGTAGGTGTAGCGGACCTTGCGATTGGTCTGCGCTCCGCGCGTCACCACCGCGTAGTCGGGATACAGGTCGGCCTCGTCGACCACGGTGTCGCCGAACTTGGCGCGATAGGCCGAGACGAAGTACGCGATGCCTTCCGCCGCGGTCAGTTTCGGCCGCGGCAGCACCATCGGCTTGATCAGTCCCAGATCCACCTTGGGTGGCCCGGCGGGCGGCGAGCCGGGCCGGTCGACGGCGACGAAGGTGCCGACGGCCACCGCGATGCTCAGCGCGGCGACGCCGGCGGCGAACCAGTTCTCGCGCCGCGATTTCGGCGGCGCGGGATCCGGGCGCGCGTCGGCCGGGCGCTGCAGATCCTCGGTGAGCTGGGTCAGATCACCCAATGTCCTTGCCTCACCGGCCAATTCGGTGAGCGTGCGATGGTCGGCGGCGCTCAGCTGCCCGTCCGCGAGCGCGGCGTCGAGCAGGACGCAGGTGGCCTGCCGGTCGCTGTCCCGGGCCCGGGTGCGCGGCGGGTAACCGCCGGAGGCCGGGCGGCGCGACCACTTGTGTACGGGTGTGAGATCGGCGGTCTTGGTGCTCGGCTGCAGGTCCGCGATCAGCCGCTGCAGTTCCCCCAGCGTCTGCGCGTGCTGCGCGCGCTCCGAGCGCTGGTGGTACTCGTCGGTCCCGAGCTCGCCCTCCTCGTACGCGGCATCGAGCAGTGCGCGGGCATTGACTCGGTCGATATCCCGCGCCCGCGTGCGCCCGGACGCGGCCGAATCCCGCGCCGATCCGGACGATTGGGAGCTCACGCCCCGGATCGTAAACCGAATCCGGGCCTGCCGCGCGACTTCTCGAGGACCGACCGTTCGGCTTCTAAAGGCCCGGTCAGCGGGCCGCCGCGCGGATCTCGTCACGCAGCTCGTGATCGAGGGTGACGCGCACCAGGGCGGCGGCGAGTTCGGCGTCGCGGCCGGTGAGGTTGAGGCTGTCCAGGGCGGCCGGATCGGTGGGCAGGTCGAGTTCGGCCGCGCCGCGCCGGGCGCGGTCGTCGAAGTAAGGCCGCAACCACGTCCAGGTGTCCTGCACCTCGCGGAGGTAGATGTCCGCCGCGACCGGGCCGATGCCCTCGAAGCGCTGCAGCAGGGCCGCGAGACGGGCGGGATCGTGGCCGGATTCGGCTGCGAGCCCGCGCATATCGCCGGACCGGTGCTCGAGCAGTTCCGAGGCGTTGGCGATCAGCCGGGTCGCGGTGGATTCGTCGTAGCGGACGTAGTGGCCGCGGCCGAGGGTGTGGACCAGATCCGACCATTCGGCCTCGGCCATCCGCCGCGGCGTGGTGTATCCGGCTTCGAACAGTTCCCGGGCCGCGGCCACCGAGATATCCGCGGAGATGCGGTGACCCAGCAGCTGGGCCAGCACGAGCAGCTGGAACAGGGGTGCGGGTTTGTCGGACAGGCGGATTCCGGCCTGGGCGGCGTAGCTGGTGCCGGCCCGCTCCAGCAGGGCGCGAACCGTGTGGCGGTCGTCGGTGTGAGCGTTCATGCGGCACCTGCCTTCCCTTCTCGGGCATATCCGAGTGTGCCGGGCGCAAACGTGCGGCCATCGCCCCGCGCCGGGCGGCTTCTCAGACACGCCCGAATGCGGGGCGGACGTCCGAAATGCCGGGTATCCCAGGGCTCGACCATGAAGATCGAAATCGTCGATTCCGCTGGTGAGGAGGCTCGATGAAGGCAAGGTTCGGTATTTCGATCCCGCCCGTCGCGTCCGCGCTGCCGGATGTCATCGATATGGCCGTGGCCGCCGACGTCGAGGGCCTGGATCTGGTCGCCATTCAGGACCACCCCTACAACGCCCAGTTCGGGGACGCCCTCGCGGTGATCGGCGCGTGCCTGGCGGCCACCCGGCGGGTCAGCGTATATCCCGGCGTGGCGAATCTGCCGCTGCGCACGCCCGCCATGATCGCCAAGCAGGCCGCCACCTTCGACCTGCTCAGCGGCGGGCGGTTCGAATTGGGTTTGGGTGCGGGCGCTTTCGAGAGCGGCGTGATCGCCATGGGCGGCCCGGCGCGCAAGGGCCGCGCCGCGCTCATGGCGCTCGCCGAGGGAATCGCCGTCATTCGCGCGGAATGGCGTCCGGGGCAGATGGTTTCGGTGGTGGGGACCGAATACACCGTGCAGGGCATCGAGGGCGGGCCCGCGCCGGTCCATCCGATCGGCATCTGGCTGGGCGCGATGGGCCCGCACGCGCTCGATCTGATCGGGTCGGCGGCCGACGGATGGGTTGCGCCCCTGCCGAATTGGATGCCGTGGGAGCAGTGGCCCGACGCCAATGCCCGGATCGACGCGGTGGCGCGGTCGGTGGGCCGCGATCCGCGCACCATCACCCGGCTGGCCGCCCTGCCGGGCGTGGTGAGCGACCGGCCGCTGCACCCGAATCCCCGTGGCTCCGACCCGATTCACGGCTCACCGGACGAATGGGCGGAAATCATCTTCGGCCTGGCCCGCAATGCCGGGTTCGATACCTTCATCTACTGGCCGCCGGGATTCGATGTGGATCAGGTGCAGCGTTTCGCGCGACAGGTGGTCCCGATCGCGCGAAACCTGCTGGGCGAGGACTGAATATCTACGCCTTCGCGGCCTCGATGGCCTCTTTCTGGCCGGGCAGTTCATTGGGCTGACCCTTGCCGGTGGTGACCAGGTCGCGCAGGCTCTCGGCGATGTAGAAGGTCCACGCCGGAGAGCACTTGTCGTAGCACTCATAGGACGGGACGAGCCCGATCTGAGTGAAGCGGAGTTCGGTGCCCCCGTCGGTTTCGGTGATATCGAAACGGATTTCGTTGCCCACCCATTCGGTCTTGTCCTCGACGAAGGAGAACCAGTTGTCCTTGATCAGCCACACCACGCGGCTGTTCGGGACCACCTCGGTGAGTTCGATATCGCTGCGGTGCACACCCGGCACCTCGTAGACGAACCGGTCGCCCGCGCGCTCGGTGCCGCCGACGATGTCCCGGCCCCACCACCCGCGGGCGTCCAGGACGGCGGCGAAGACCTCGGCGGGCGTGCGGTCGACGGTGATGCTGACGGTGAAGTTCTGATCGGTCATGGCAGGTCCCGTTCCTCAGGATCGGAGTGGAGTGTTTGGCAGGTATTTGCCTGCCTTTCTACTTGCATGACGATAGCGCGCTTACTTGCTTCACACAAGCGATTGGGTCAATCTGGAGTCATGTTGGGACGCATGTACGAGGGCGAGGTCTGCTCGGCCGCCCGCACGCTCGAGCTCGTTGGCGAGCGCTGGAGCCTGCTCATCGTGCGCAATGCCATGTTCGCGGGGATGACCCGGTTCACCGAGTTCCAGCGCGCGCTGGGCATCGCGCCGAACATCCTGACCAAACGGCTGGCCGAATTCGTCGAGGCCGGCATCTTCGAACAGCGCACCGGCACCGGCCACACCGAATACCTGCTCACCGCCAAGGGACTGGACCTGAAGCCGGTCATTCTCGCGCTCACCGCGTGGGGCGACCGCTGGGCCGCGCCGGACGGGCCGCCGGTCACCTACCGGCACACCGGCTGCGGCGGGGAAGTCGGTGTGCGACTGGACTGTTCGAACGGCCACCACCCGGACGTGACCGAGGTGAGCGCGGAAATCGCGCCCTGGGCCTACGAGAAGAAGTACGGCGCTACCGCGTCACTCCAGTAGCGGGAACCGGCCCGAGCGCAGCAGGCCCGCGATGGCCTCCATTCTCGCCCGCGGCGCGGCGTAATCCGGGTGCGCGCCGAGCACGGCCGCGGCATCGTGCAAGCGCACCATCTGCCGCTCGGCCTCCTCGACCCCGCGCCCACCCGGCGTGATCGGATGCCGGGCGAAGGCCGGTCGGCGCGGATCCACCCGGCCCAGTTCCAGGGCCTTGTCCACGCGCCGCGAACACCGGCAGAACGCCTCCGGATTGGCCAGTCCGCAGGCCGCGTTGAGGAAGTTGCCGAGCCGTTTCTTGGCCCGCTCCAACCGTTTCCGATACGCGGCGGGGGTGGCGTCGACGATCCAGGCGGCCTCCTCGGAGCTCACCCCGAACACCTCGGAGAGCACGTAGGCGACCCGTTCGTCGCGGCTGAGGCACTGCAGCATGGCCTGGCTGCAGTTCAGCCGCACCTCGTGGACCAGCAGGGTGGATTCCGGTCCGCGGTAATCCTCTTCGGCCAGACCGTCTTTCAGTCCCTCGCCGTACTGGTCGAGGCTGAGCTGCGCCGCCTCCTGGGGCGTCTGCCGCTTGAGATTCAGCAGGTAGTTGACGCCGATCCGGTAGGCCCAGGTGGTGAGTTTCGCCTCGCCCCTGAAGCTTTCGAGATTGCCGACCACCCGCAGCAGGATCTCCTGGGTGGCGTCCTCGGCATCGGCCGGGCGCCACACCATGCGCAGCGCCAGCCGATAGATCGGATCCTGCAGCAGCCGAACCACATCCGAGACGGCGGCGCGATCGCCCGCCAGCGCCCGTGCGATCAGTTCGCGTTCCTCGATGTCCGGCCCGGCGTCCATGCCGCCAGCTTAGGGATCGCCGGGCGCTCCGGACAGGGTCGGATCAGGCCACGGCTGCGGCGGTGGTCAAGGCGTGCCGCCGAATCCAGTCCGCGACGGCGCGGCCGATATTGTCGGGCTGCTCCTCCGGGCAGTGGTGCCCGGCCGGTCCGATGTTCACGGTCTCGGCCGACGCGAAGGTCTCGGCCGCCCACTCGATCACCTCCGGCGCCCCCAGGCCCACACCCTGGTCGACGTGCATGACCAGCTTGGGCACCTCGGGGCTCTCGGCCATCCAGCGGTCGTAGTTCTCGACGATGGCCACGGTGTCGCCGGGCTCGTCGAGGATCGGGAAGGCCCGCGGCCACGCCAGCATGGGCTTGCGCGACTCCGGGGTCGGGTAGGGCGCGCGGTACGCGTCGTGCGCCTCCGGGGTCAGGCTGGGAATGGCGGTGGGCAGGTTGAATTCGATGAACAGATTGTCCTCGAGCACCATCTGCTCGCCCTCCGGCGACCAGAACCGGCGGAACAGCTGCTCGCCCTGCGGCGGCAGATCCGACCAGTGCAGCGGGCGCAGGAACGTCTCGACCACGGCGATGCCGCGCACCCGGCCCGGGTGCCGGGCGGCGAAGTCCATGCCGAGCGCGCCGCCCCAGTCGTGGCCCACGATCACCACATCGTCCAGGCCCAGGGCGTCGAACCAGGCGTCCAGGTAGCGGGCGTGGTCGACGAAGCGGTAGTCGCTGTCCGGCTTGCCGGAGGCGCCCATGCCGATGAGATCCGGTGCCAGGACCCGGTTCTCGCCGCTCACGTGCGGAATCACATTGCGCCACAGGTAGGACGAGGTGGGGTTGCCGTGCAGGAAGACGACCGGAATGTCCCCGCTGCCGGTGTCGGAGTAGTTGATGAACGAGTCCAGAACGTCGATGGTGGCCATCGGAGTGTCCTTCCAGCTGAAGTTGCCTACACCTGGTTGGACACACGCCCCGGCGGGTTGTGACCGGGCCTAGATGTGATGTGGGTCATATATCGGCATGGTCCCCGGCTCGACCGTCAGCCCCGGGTGCACGCCCGGCGTCAGGCCATTGCCGATGGCCATCCGCTGCAGCCCGGCGAGCATTGCCGACCGGTCCTCCGGATCGAGCGGAGCCAGTAGTTCGGCGTTGAGCTGGTCGGCGAGTTCGGCCGCGCGGGCGATGGTCTCGTGCCCGGCGGGCAGCAGGTGCACGGCATGGGCGCGGCGGTCGACCGGATGCCGGCGCCGCTCGACCAGGCCGCGCTGTTCGAGGGCGTCGATCAGGCTGACCATCACATTGCGATGGATCCCGAGCGCATCGCACAACTGCTGCTGGGTCCGGCCGTCATTGGCCTCCAGCAGCCGCAATGTCCCGTACTGCGGCGGCTTGATGCCCAGCGGTTCGAGCAGCTGATCGAAGCGGTATGCGGAGTGAGATCCCAACTGCCCCAACAGGAATGCGGCACTTTCGAAGAGCGGGGTGCGGGCTGGTTCGGCGTCCGTCATCCGCCTACTTTAACGCACGGCAACGCCCTATTTATGATTGCCCACTTGATTGATAATCACTTCAGGTGCATAGTTTGAACCGGGCCCTCCACCTCCGTCCGAATCGAAGAGAGTTCGAAGTGGATACCGACAGAACCCCAACCCTCGATCCACGCCGCTGGATCGCCTTCGCCGTCGTGCTGGCCGCCGGATTCATGGACCTGCTCGACGTCACCATCGTCAATGTGGCCGTGCCGAGCATCCAGCAAGATCTGGGCGCGGCCTACTCCGAAATCGAATGGATCATCGCCGCCTACGTGCTGTCCTTCGCGGCGGTGCTGATCACCGGCGGCCGGCTCGGCGACATCTACGGCCGCAAGCGGCTGTTCCTGGTCGGCGTGGCCGGATTCACCCTCGCCTCACTCGCCTGTGGCCTGGCCACCTCACCGGCGCTGCTCATCGGCTCCCGCTTCCTGCAGGGCGCCATGGCCGGGCTCATGGTGCCGCAGATCCTGGCCATCATTCGCGTCACCTTCCCGAAGGAGGAGCGCGCCAAGGCGATCGCGGTCTACAGCGGCGTCGGCGGGTCGGCTTCCGCGGTGGGCCTGTCGCTGGGCGGGCTGCTCGTGCAATGGAATCTGTTCGATCTGGACTGGCGGCCCATCTTCCTGGTGAACGTGCCGGTCGGCATCGCGGCGCTGGCCGCGGCGGCCGTGGTGATGCGGGACTCGCGTTCCGCGCACGCGCCGCGGCTGGACATCGTCGGCATGGTGCTGGCCGTGTCCGCGGTGCTGCTGCTGGTGTACCCGCTCAACGAGGGACGCCGATTGGATTGGCCCGCTTGGACCTTCGTCATGATCGGCGCGTCGGCCGTGGTGTTCGCGGTGTTCGGCGTGTACGAGCGGTGGCGGGCCCGGACCGTCGGGTCGCCGCTGATCGATCTGGAGCTGTTCCGGTCCAAGCCGTTCACCGTGGGCCTGGCCAGCTGGCTGCTGTTCTGGATCGGCTTCGGTGGGTTCTTCCTGATCTGGACGCTGTTCATGCAGGCCGGACTGGGCTGGTCGCCCATGCGGGCCGGGCTCACCTCGGTGTTCTTCGCGGTCGGCGCGGGCATCGGCGCGGGCGTGTCGGTGAGCGTGCTGGCGCCGAAGTTCGGCAAGTGGGTGCTGCTGGCGGGCGGGCTGATCACCGCGGGCGGGTTCGGGCTGTACGGCGCGATGGCCGCGCACTACGAATCCGATTTCGCCTCTTGGCAAATGGTGCTGCCGCTCATCGTGACCGGCATCGGGTTCGGCATCGTGGTCGCGCCGACCATCGACATGCTGCTCGGTCAGATTCCCGACCGCGAGGCCGGGGCGGCGTCCGGGCTGCTCAATACCGGGCAGCAGCTGGGCATGGCGCTCGGCGTGGCGCTGGTCGGCATCCTGTTCTTCGCGCAGCTGGATCATGATTCGGCGCGGGGTGTGGATTCGGTCGCGGCGCAGACCCGGACCGAGTTGTCGGCGGCCGGGGTGCCCGGTCCGGCGCAGGATGAGATCCTGGCCGGTTTCAAGGCCTGCGTGCAGGACCGGTCCGCGGAGGTCGATCCGACGGTGGTCCCGGCCAGCTGCCAGTCCGCCCCGGCCATGAATGCCGGTGTCGGACAGACCCTCACGCGCGCGGGCGAGGAGGCGAATGCCGTCAACTTCGCGCATACCTTCGACTACACGATGCTGTGGGGCATCGGGCTGATGGCGCTGGTCTGCGTCGGATTCCTGGCGCTGCCGGGCGATACGAAGCTCGAGCAGCACGAGGCCGCGGAAGACGATGAGGAACTCGTCGCCGTCTGACTCCCGACGTCCGGCGAATGGCCGCGGGTTCGGTGAAATCACCGGACCCGCGGTCCGCATCGGTGAAGAATTCGGACCGACAGCGACTTTCGATGGGAGACAGTCATGCGCGCGGCCGTGGTCAGCAAGGGCGAATTCCAGGTCGAGGACCTGCCGACCCCCGTACCCGGGCCGGGACAAGTACTGATCAGCGTGACCCGCTGCGGCATCTGCGGATCCGACCTGCACGCGCGCGTGCACTGCGACGAGATGGCCGAACTGGCCGCCGCCACCGGCTACGACCGCTTCATGCGCTCGGATCAGCGGGTGGTGATGGGACACGAATTCACCGGGGAGATCACCGAATACGGCCCCGGCACCCGGCGCCGCTGGAAGCCCGGCACGCCCGTGGTGGCGCTGCCCATCCTGCGCACCGGCCGCCAGCCGGAACTGACGGGCCTGTCCGTCCACGCGCCCGGCGGCTACGCCGAACAGGTGCTGGTCCAGGAAGCCATGACCTTCGAGGTCCCCAACGGACTCTCGCCCGACCACGCCGCGCTCACCGAACCCATGGCGGTGGCCTGGCACGCGGTCCGCAAGAGCCGTATCACCAAGGGGCAGACGGCCTTTGTCATCGGCTGCGGGCCGATCGGCCTCGCGGTCATCTCCATGCTGAAGGCGGCGGGCGTGCGCACCGTGGTCGCCAGCGACTTCTCACCGCGCCGCCGCGAACTGGCGGGGCAGTGCGGGGCCGACGTCGTGGTCGATCCCGGGACCGAATCACCCTGGGAGGCAACGCCGAAGAAGCCGCGCATCACCGGTGCGGCCGACTTCCTCAATCTCGGCTTCGACGCGATGGAACGCCTGCGCCGAATCCCCAATATTCCGTGGTGGTACCTCTTCCGCGCGGCCCACACCCTCAACCGCGGCCCCGCCGGACCGGTCGTCTTCGAATGCGTAGGCGTCCCCGGCATCATCGATCAGATCCTCACCGCCGCACCGCCGATGACCCGCGTGGTCGTGGTCGGCGTCTGCATGCAACAGGACGCCTTCCACCCCGCCACCGCCATCAACAAGGAGATCGAAATCCGCTTCGTCCTCGGCTACGACCCGGGCGAATTCCGCGACACGCTCCACATCATCGCCGACGGCAAGGTGGACCCGTCGCCATTGATCACCGGCACGGTCGGCCTCGACGGCATCGACGCCGCCTTCACCACCCTCGCCTCACCCGACCACCACGCGAAGATCCTCGTCGATCCGCGCAGTGACCGAGTGACGCCGTGAGCTAGGCGTTCGGCCGCAGCGCGGGAAACGGGGTGGTCGGGGGCTCGTGGAGGATGTCCAGGAGACCCTCCGCGCTGCGCGCCGCCGTGAGACAGGCATTGGCGAAGAACTGATCGGCCAGCGGGTGCCGCGCCCGGGCCCGCCACTTCTGGACGGCGGCCAGCGCCACCTCGCGCTGGGTGGCGATATCGGTGTGCGCGGACAGTCCCAGGCGCAGGGTGGGCGCGACGCCCGTGCCGCCGATCAGGCGGTGCAGTTCGGCGAGATCGTCGGCGGGGAGGGGTAATTCGTCGGTGCGCAGGTGGGCCAGCAGGCGGAGTTCGGCGAAGCCGTGGACGTCCGCGAGCAGGGTGCGCACGCGGGGGAGCAGCGCGTCGGCGGCGGAACCCGGATTGGCGGTGAGGATCCGGGCCAGGGCGGTGAGCGCCGAATGCGCCTTCAATTCGTCCGCGCGCTGGGCGAATTGGACGTCGAGGACGGTGCGCAGTTCCTCGAGCCCGCTGCGCTCGGTGAGTTCGGCGGCCAGCGCCTGGGCGCCGCGCACGCCCAGGCGGATCAGGGTGACGGCCAGGCGGATGCCGAAGAGTCCGAAGCGGGCGGCCAGGTGGGCGCGCAGTTCCGCGGGCACCGGGAGCGGCAGGTCCGGATGGGCGAAGCGGTCGGCGGACAGCAGGGCGGCGGTCAGCTCGTCCACCGGGATCCCGGCCAGCGCCTCGAAGGCGTCGTATTCGCGCTGCCGCAGCGTGGCGGCGGCGAAGGCGAGCAGGCCCGCCACCGGAATCACGGACTGGCACAGGCCGGTTCGCTCCAGTTCGGCCGCGAAGCGGGCGGCCACATCGCGCGCCGAGTGCAGGGCGTCGATGCGCCCGGCCCCGATCTCGTCGGCCCGCGACACCACGCCGATCACCCCGAGCGGACCCGAGAAGCTCTGCGGCGCAACGCCGCTCCCACCGGAACCGGCCCCGATGCGCTCGAGGAAGTCGACATCGGCGGCATCGAGGCGGCGCAGCAGATAGAGGACGGCGTCGGCGGGCGGCAGCGCCGGTCCCGTACCGCCGGGCGTGAGCAGCCGCGAGGTGCGGGCCGACACCTCCTTCGACAGCGACGAGATGCCGGGCGTATCGATGATGGTGGTCTGGGTCAGTTCCGCCGACGGCCATTCCACCGCCAGCCGATCCACCTCGCGCGGCGTCGGCGCATCCCAGCGCAGCGCCGACAGATCGAAGGTGAGCCCATGCGCGCCCGGCAACCCCTCGGCGCCGCGCCCGCGCCGCACCACCACATCGGCGCGGGCCCCGTCCGCGCTGTACGCGGTCACCCGCGGTGCGGTGCCGTTCCGATACCAGGTGACCAGTCGCGTGCACTCGGTCGCGTCCGTGGGCGCGATGTCCTGCCCCACCAGCGCGTTCAGCAGAGTCGACTTACCCGCCTTGAGCTGCCCCGCCAATGCCACCCGCAACGGCTCGTCCAGCCGCCGCGCGCATTCCTCCAGCTCCCCGCGCACCCGCGGCCGCTCCCCCAGCGCCCGCCGCGCCGCCGCCACCAGCCCGCGCGTCTCCGGCACCACGCCGTAGCCGACACCGCTCACTCCGCACCTCCACGCATCGCCTGGCATTCGCCCGGACGCGCCGAATCGTTATCAGATCCGCGCCGCCCTCACAGCCGATTCCCAGTTCTCAGGCCCGTCACCCGGCGGCGGGCGGGAGTTGGGGCAGCGCACCGGGAGCGGGAGGCTCGGGGCCGAGGAGGGCGTTGGCGTGATGGCGGAGTTCGGCCACCACGCGGAGGCGGCGGTCCAGTTCGGCGGCGCGTTCGGTGCGGCGGGCCGATTCGAGGTTGGCGGCCTCCTGGGCGGCGCGCAGGGATTCGTCGAGGGAGCGCAGGGTGCGGTCGGCGATGGCGGTGAAGTGGTCGCGCAGCAGGCGGTGAATGCGGTGCAGGCGGTCCTTGGTCTCCTTGCCCGCGTGGAAGGCGATGTCGTCGAGATAGCGGCGCACCGCCAGCTTGGCGTCGGCGCGGCGCTTGGCCAGGCGGGCCTTCTTGTCATCGCTGAAGGCCTTGCCGCCCAGCAGGACTCCCGCGCCCAGCGAGAGCGGGTTGATCAGCGCCATCCCGGCCATGGTGCCCGCCATCCCCGCCATGATCACGCCGCCGTAGGACCCGCGCACGCCCACCAGCAGCTTGTGGCTCAGGCCCAGATCGGGTTCCAGATCGGCCAGCGTGCAGGAGGCGGTGCGGGAAGCGCCGTCGAGGGTGTCACGGACCTCGGGGAGGTCGACCGCGCCCAGCTCGGTGAAATGGGTGGCGACCCGCTCGGCCAGCCGCACCGCGCGGGTGCCGGTCCACACCAGGTTGTCGCCGACGGCGGAACCCACGGTGGCCGTGAGCCATTCGTCCATGCTGTCCCAGTGGCGGCCGGGATCGTGCTCGTCGATCCAGTCCTCGGCGGTGCGGGCGATACCGCGCAGGCGGTCGCGCAGATCGTGGTCGATGTCCCCGGCCAGGTCGGTGATGCCGTCGCCGAGGGTCTGCTGCCAGGCGGCGGTGTGACGATGCAGCTGCTCGGCCTCGGCGCGGGCGGCATGCAGTTCCCGGATCGCGGCCGCGCCCCGCGCCGGATCGCGCAGCGCCACCAGCTCACTGCCCAGCGCCAGCGCCAGATGTTCCGCGGCGGAACTGATGTCGAGGGCGACCGCGCGCTGCAGGGCCGCCTGATCACGGGCCACCACCTGCTCGCGCAGGAACTGGAACACCAGCCCGAACCCGGATTCCCGGCCCAGGCCCTCGTCCCGCAGCAGCATGGCGTGGGCGCGCAGGACAGCCGAGACCGGCAGCATCGGCAGCTCGAGTTCATTGGCGCGCAGATGCTTCCGATTGGCCTCGAACACCTGCCGCCAGTGCGGGTACAGGTCGATCTTGGTGACCAGCACCGCGACCGCCGGGCACAGGGCACGCACCTGACGCAGGAAATCCACCTCGGTCTCGGTGAGCTCGGTGGAAGCGTCGGTCAGCACCAACACCGCGTCCGCGCCCGGGGCCTGGCCGAGAACCGTTGCGGCTCCGGTGGTTCCGTGTGCGCCCAGCCCGGGTGTATCGACGATGACGATGCCATCGGCGAGCAATTGACTCGGCGCCTCGAGCTCCAGCCGGAGCACCGGCCGCCCCTGCGGGCTGCGGCCGGTGACCCGGGGAATCGCCTCGAAAGGCACCGGCTCCCGGGGGTTCTCACCGCCGTCCGCGCCCGCGGCGACCAGGGTGGCGCGCGGTTCGGCTCCGTAGGACAGCACCGTGGTGACCGCGGTGGCCGCATCGTCGGCCACCGGGCACACGTCCAGATTGACGAGCGCGTTGACGAATCGGCTCTTGCCCTGATTCCCCAACCCGGCCACCAGGATCCGCCGCCGCGGATCCCGCACCTTGCCCGCCACCGTCTCCAGCCTGGCGACCAGATCCCCGCGGTGCGCCGCCCGCGCCACCGCGATGGTCTCCGACACCATCGTCAACAGCGGATTCGCCGCCACCGTGCTCGTCACAGCCAACTCACCGAACCTATTCCAGCCGTATCTGTTCCGGAGGGACCTCGCTCACCGCGGCGGAACCGCGGTGAGCGACCCCTCGTCCTACGAGTGCAGCATGTCGCCGACGATGTCCCCGCCGACATGCGTCCCGAGCTGCGCTCCGGTGTGCGCCCCGCCATCCGCGAACAGCGACGCGTCCGGCCCGGTCGCCGCGTGCACCCCGCCCCCGAATGCCTTCGAAACATCCACTCCGGCCCAAGGATTGACCCCGACCCCGTGCAGCCCGGCATCCACCGCGGTCCCCCCGTGCACCCCGCCGTCGAGGCCACTGCCCACCTGCACGCCACCGACACCCTGTCCCGCACCGGAAACCCCGGCATCCAGCCCGGTCCCAACAGCGGCCACAGCATTGCCGACCCCGGTGAGCCCGGTATCCACACCGCTGTGCAGGCCGGTGTCGAGCCCGGCTCCCACCTGGGTTCCAACGTTCCCCACACCGGAAATACCAGTCTCCAAACCACTTCCGACCTGACCGCCGAGATCCGCGCCCGCGTGCAGGCCGGTGTCGAGGCCGGTCCCGATCTGGGTCGCGACATTCCCCACGCCCGAAATGCCTGTCTCCAGCCCGTTTCCGAGCTGCGCGCCGAGATCGGTACCGACGTGCGCGCCACCGTTGATTCCGGTCTGCAGGTCCGCGCCCACCGCGTTGGCGGCATCGACCGCGGCGGAAAGGTTTGCGCCGAGGCCGGTTTCGATGTTTCCGGTCGGAGCGAGGGCGGCGGTCAGGCCGGTGGTGATGTCCGCGCCGCCCTGGGTGGCCGCGCCGATCGCGCCCTCCAGGCCGGTCTCCAGGCCGGTGGTCAGGCCCGCGCCCAGGTCGACGGCCGCGCCGAGGCCGGTGGACAGGCCCAGGTCCAGGCCGGTGCCGCCGTTGAGGACCACTCCGGTGGCGGCGGTGGTGCCGAGGTTGACGCCCACGGTGTCGCCGAGTGCGACCGATCCGTTGGCGCCGACCCCGCCGTTCACCCCGGCGCCGACCCCGAGGCCGGTGTCGGCTGCCAGCCCGGCGGAGCCGCCCAGCCCGGCGTCGGCGCCGAGGCCCGCCCCGCCCGCCGCGATGATGGCGGAAAGCTGCGAACCTCCCGCAACCAGCGCGGACTCGGCCACCATGGGCGCGACGGCCGCGATGTCCTCCGGGGTCACGTTGTCCAGTCCGGCGGCGACCAGCGCCGCACCGGGATTGGTGCAATAGCTGACGGCGGCCTCGTGGTCGCGCAGCAGGTTGAGGATGAACTCGAGAATTGCGTTGGGGCTCATGGCGAATCAACTCCCTGGATGGGCGGGCCCCGTTGACCCGCACTGCTCGATGTGCCTTTCACGTTAGGAAGCCGACGCGTTACGCATAACGGGGTGAACTCCCCCAACTCCGGCAACTCTCAGTTACGGGGGAAGGTGGACATTAGGGGAATTTCCCCATACCTCTCGGGGAATCGGTAACGACAGTCCCCCAGCTACCGACAGGCTCGGTGGGCAGGCAGGCCCGAACCGAGGTTTTCGCACATATCGGACACAAGAGCTTTCGGGCAGCACGCGCTTCACCCACCGCGTGTTTGGTAATGACAGGGGAACTCGAATGAGTCAGGGGCTGGCGCTCGGCATCACCGTCGGGTCGTCGAATACCGTTGCCGTGACGACTTCGGGGGGACAGCACAGAGCGCATACGGGGCCCAGCATGATGGGCGCGGAGCCGGAGGTTCCGGATAGTTTCCTGTCCCGGGTCGGGGATCCCGTGGACATTCGCACCGGCGACGGAACCGCTGTTCGCGCCGCGGATCTGGTGGCCGCGGCCATCGGCCGGGCGATGGATCAGGCGGGACCGGCGCAGGCCGCGGTCGCCTGCTATCCGGCGTGGTGGTCACAGCACACCGTCGAGACGCAACGCACGGCGCTGGCCGAGGCCGGGCTGGACGCCGTGGCCCTGGTTCCGGAGCCCACGGCCGCCATGCGCTGGCTGCAGGAGGTGCACGAGTCCAGCCACGACGGCGCGATGGCGGTGTACGACCTGGGCGCGACCGGTCTGACCGTTTCGGTGGCGCGCACCGGAGCCATGTCGGGACTGCTCGGCGAACCGGTACGTACCACCGCCGTGGCGGGCTCCGAATTCGATCTGCTGACAATGCGTTACGTGCTGGCCCATGCGGTCGGCGATAAGGATTTCGATCCTTTCGACCCATTGGTGGAACAAGAATTGGCGGCGCTCCGCCAGCGCTGCAAAATTGCGAAGGAAACGCTCTCCACAAATACCGCCACGGTGGTCCCCGTGCGTTTGCCCGGATTCAGCCAAATGGACGTTCGACTTGTTCGTGACGATATCGAGGATCTGCTGCGCGGACCCTTGCTCGGCTCCATCGACCTGATTCGCGAGGCCCTGCGCCGCGCGGGCGTGGCCGCCGCCGATCTGGACGGCTTCCTGCTCACCGGCGGCGGCGCGAGCATACCGCTGGTAACCGAAATGCTGTCCACCGAATTCGGCGTCCCGGTCGCGGCCGCCGCCGATCCGGCCCACCTGAGCGCGCACGGCGCGGCCCTGCTGGCCGCCGACCTGCTCGCCGACACCCTCGACACCGAGGCGCATCCGGCCATCGCGATCGGCGGCGTCGCCCACGCCGAGGCCGGCGGCGGTCCGGCGCTGCCGACGCCACGCACGGCCGCCGGTCTCCCGCAACGGATTCCGGCCGACACCCCCGCCGGATCGCTCGACACCGCGGCGGCAACGCCGTCCGGCACTCCGGGGACCACGGCGGAATCCATTGCGCCCCGACATATCCCATCCCTGCCGGAGCTACCGGTCGAGGAGTCCGGCGGCTTCCGTCATTGGAAGCGCGTCGCGGTGATCGGCGCGGCCGCCATCGCGGTGGCCGCCATCGCCACCGGAACCCTGGCCATGGGCACCGGCGGCCAGTCCACGACGCCCGCGAATCCGGCCGGCCCGCAATCCCCTTCGACCTCCGCGGCGGCGTTGAACGCACCCGCCCCGAACGGTGACGGCGCCGCCCCCGGCCAGCCGACACCCGTGGCGGGCAGCCCGATCGTCGCCACCAAGCCCGCGCAGCCGGGCGCGGATCGGCCCGGCAATACGGCCGGCACCGTCGCCGCCCCCGCCCCGGCGGCCGCCGATCAGTCCGGCGGCCAGGCCGAAGCCCCGGCGCCACAGCAGAATCCGGCGACACCGCAGTCACCGCAGACCCAGCCGCCCGCCCCGGCTCCCCAGCCGCAGACCCCGGCTCCCCAGCCGCCGCAGCCACCGACGCAGGTGCCGGCGCCCGCTGCCCCCTCGCTCCCCGGAGCCCTGAACAACGCCGTCGATGGTCTCGGCAACGCCATTCCGGCGCCGCAGATCGTTCCGCACACCGGCGGCTGAGAGTTGGTTCTTCGTGACAGGCATGACCCCAGTCGCGCTCGATTCGCTCCCGGGCGCGCGAGAGATATTCCGGGAACTCGATTCCGACGATGCGGCCGCCGCGCTGTATCTCATCCGGGGCCGTTCCGGCACCGGTAAGTCCACCCTCCTGGGCGCCGTCCGGGCCCGGCTGCGGGCCCGCGGCATCGCACACACCGACAGCCCGGTGCACGCGCTGCGGCCGCCCGCCGCGCCGCGCGCCGACGGTCATCCGCAGCGCGGCCGCATGGCGCTGGTCGTGGACGATGCCCACGCGCTCGGCCCGGCCGAGTTCGACATGCTTTGCGCGGCGGTGGATTCCGGGGAATTCCCGGTGGTGATCGCGCTGCGCCCGCGCCCGCACGACATGCGACTGCGGGGGCTCACCGATCTGGTGGCACGCCGCGGCCGCGTCATCGATCTGCGCGCCCTGGGCGCGACCGAGATCGCCCCGTTCGCACGGGAATTGGGCATGATGGTGCCGCGCGGCCTGGCCCAGCACATCCACCGCCAGACCGGCGGCATCCACGGCGGCGTGGTGGCGGCCCTGACCGCGGCCTGCGCGACCCGTCTGGACGCGGGCGTTTCCGCGGTCGATCAGGCGGTCACGGCGTGGGCGCGCGCCCGCCTCGACGACGCCGACCCGGACCTGCTGGACGCGCTGGTGGTGGCGGCCATCGGCGCGGGCCTGGACACCGGCGAGCTCGCCGAGGTCCTGGATCTCGCGCCCGCGGCCGCCCAGGATCTGGTGGACCGGGCCCGCGGCAGCGCCCTGGTCACCGACGCCGATCTGCTGCTCGCCCCGGCCGTCCCGCCGCTGCGCACCCTGGTCGGGGACCGCCGCTTCCTGAGCGTGGCCCGCCGCCTGCTGCACGCGCGCCTGGACGCCGGGCTGCTGCGCGCCCACACCGCGCTGCTGCTCGCCGAATCCGGCGTCCGCGACGAGCGGCTGGCCGAATTCCTGTGCGCCGCAGCGGAGAAGGCGGGCGAGGAGGCCGTCCGTCACTACGCGGCCGCGGCCGCCGCCGGCGCCGATCCGGACGCCCTGGCGGTGCGCTGGGCCGATGCCGCGGCGCGGGCCGGGGACGGCGACACCGCGCTGCGCCTGGCCGAACCCACCCTGGCCGATCCGGACATCCCGCTGGCCGACCTGGCCGCCGCGGTGCGCATCTGCGCGGGCGTCTGGACCCGCCGCGGTCTCGCCGATCGCGCCGCGCAGCTCTACACCTGGCTGGGTCCCACCCGCGTGGGCCCGGACTGGGCCGTCGCCGCCACCGTCCTCTATCTCTCCGGCGATGTCCAAGGCGCGCAGACACTCTCGGTGAACTCCGCGCAATGGCCGCCCACCGAGGCCACCTCGCGCGCCGCCCTGATCGCCAACGCCATCCTCGACTCCATCGGATCCGGCGAAACCCCCGCCCGGTACGGCGCGGGCCGCGGCGGCGACCCGCGCGTGGGTTCCGATCGAGTCCGTCAGGACGGTATCGGCCAGGTCCGCCAGGGCGGCGCCGACCCAGTCCAGGGCGGTCCCGGGCGCCCGATCGGCGCACCGACGCAACCCTCGGCGGGGAACGCCCGGGCCTTCAAATCTCCCTCGGCGACAACGGGATTCACCGCGGAGCTGCAGGCCGTCCCGCGCCCGCCGACGACACTGGCGGCGCGGCGTTTCGCGAGTCCCGCACTGGCGCATCGCGGTGCGGCGGTCGCGGCGGCGTCGGCCCTGATCCAGGCCGCGCACTCCGGCCCGGCCCCCGCCGATGACGGCGGCGACCGGTTCCTGCCGTGCTCGGCGGTGTCCATCGCGGTGCTGCTGTGCCTGAGCATGGGTGATCCGCGCCGGGCGGCCGACGCCCTGCGCGGACCCGCCCGCGATCCCCAGCGCCTGGTGCTGGGCGCGTGGGTGGCCATGCTGGGCGGCGACGAGCATTCGGCGGCAACGCTGATGGCGGATGTCCCGCTCGCGCAACTGGATCCGCGCGATCGCCTGCTCGCGCACGGCGTGCTGGTCGGGCTGGCCCGGCGCGGCGGCGACCACGCGGCCCTGGCGCTGGCCTGGCAGCAGGCCGCGCCCCTGTTCGACGAGGTCGGCGCGGATCTGCTGACCCTGTTGCCCATCGGCGAGCTGTGGCTGGCCGGCATCCGGCTGCGCGACGAGGCCCGGCTGACCGCGCTGGTGACCGCCGCCGACGAGCTGCTGCGCCGCCTCGGCCAGCCGCCCGCCTGGTCGAATGCCTTCCACTGGTACGCGATCCAGGCCGCCATCGCGCAGGAGAGCCCGGAAGCGCTGCTGCCGCATGCCCTTCGGCTCAAGACGGCCGCGGCGGCGGGCGATCCGCAGGCCGCGGCGCTGGCCGACGCGGGCCGCACCTGGGTGCTGGTGCTGCGCGGTCAGGTGACGCGGGAGCGGGTGGAGGGCGCGGTGGCCCGGCTGTCCGGGCTCGGCCTGCGCTGGGACGCGGCCCGGCTGGCCAGTGAGGCCGCGCTGGCGGCCGGGGATTCGGCCACCGCGACGGCCCTGCTCAAGCTGGCCCGCACGCTGCGCGCCCAGGCCCGGCCGCACGAGTCGCCGGTGCGCGCCCCGGCGCCGTCGGCCCCGCAACCGCGTCCGGAGCCGATCACCGATACGGTGCTCAGCGAACGCGAGCGCGAGGTCGCCGAACTGGTGCTGCTGGGCTTGACGTATCGCGAGATCGGGGCCCGGCTCTATATCTCGGCCAAAACCGTGGAACATCACGTGGCCCGGATGAGACGTCGAATCGGTGCGGGCTCGCGTTCGGAGTTATTGTCAATGCTTCGCGCCATGGGTCACGGATCACTCCTCGTCTGACCCGGCGCGAGAGATCCCTGACGCACCGAGTGAGGTAACGAGGATGGCCACTGGGGTGGGCCTGCGCATCGCGGACGACGAATCCGTCGTCGCCGTGGTGACCGGCGACGACGCCACACTCCCGGTGCACTACACGGTGCGCGAGTCCGTGCTGCACATGTCGGAGGACGGCGACGCCGTGCTGGGCGGCGAAGCGCCCGAGGGCTATACGCACTCGATCCGCGGCTTCGTGGCCGCGGTGGGCGATCCGGCCGGGCTGCCGGTGGACGACGGCGAGGCGTACCGCGCCGAGGATCTGATGGCCACCGCCGTCTTCTGCCTCATCGGCCAGGCCGCCGAGCACCTCAACGGCCCGGCCGAGTTCTACCTGACCCATCCGACCGGCTGGCCCGAGACCCATGTCCGCTCGCTGCGCGAGGCCCTCGACTATCTGGGCCTGAAGTCGGTGGTGCTGGTCGCCGAGCGCGACCTACCCCCGGCGGACGCGGACACCGGCAAGACCCTCGCCTATCAAGCCGCCCGCGCGGCGCTGGCGGCGGTGCTGTCCACTCCGGCCGGGCTGACCCCGCCCGATGCCACCGCGTCCGCCGCCAATGCCGCCGACGTCACCGACGTGCTGCCCGCCCTCAAGGGTTCGGAACTGGCCCAGGCCTATTCGGAGGCGGTCCCGGCCGTCACCACCGCCGAGCCGCCCGTCACCCGCGGCATTCCCGCGGTGCCCGCGGCGCACCCGCCGAAGGCGAACCGGGGTCCCTACATCATCGCCGCCGTCGCCGCCGTGATCGGTTTGCTGCTGGGTGGCATCGGGGTCGCCGCGGTGTTGCGCCAGGACGATTCCACGCCCGGCCCGCCGCGCGGCGAGGTGCGTTCCGAGCCGAACGCCACCGCGGGTGTGGCCCCGCCGCTGCTGCCGCCCACCGGATCGGAGCATCCGACCGCGGCCGCGCCGCCCGCCGATGTGGTGGACGCCCCGGCGACCACCGAGGCCCCGCCCACCACCACGCCGCCGCCCACCACCACCGAGGCGCCGACGACCACCCCGCGCACCACGCCGCCCACCACGACACGCCCGTACCCGCCGATCTACCAGTACCCGCCGGTGCCGACGTTCGAAATCCCGCAACCTCCGGTGGTGCAGGATCCCTGGGGACAGCTTCCGCGCTGATTTCGTAGCGACCATCCGTGGTTTGTGCCCTAAAGTGGTGCGCTGACCGACCTTCCGGAAGGTAACCGGATCCGGCCCCGGAACTGTCGGTCTGCTGGTGCACTACGAAGGGACTCCATGCGCAAGTTCATGGCGCGCCGCGCCACGGTTCGAGCTGCCACCGTCGCATTCGCCTCGACCGTCCTGATCGGTCCCTTGCTCAGCACCGCCACCGCGGACACCCCGGATCAGCTTGCCGCCGAGAAACTTCCGGCCGAGCTCGTCACGGCCATCCAGCGCGATCTGAAGATGACGCCCGCCGAATACCTGGAGCGCTCCGAGAAGGCCCAGCAATTGCGGGACTACGCCACCGGATTCCGCTCCCAGCGCCCCGACGACTTCGCGGGCGCCTGGCTGGGCACCGACGGCAAGCCGGTCATGGCCGTCACCTCGCTCGACGCCGCCAAGATCGCCGCCGCCGACGGCTACCAGACCCGGCTGGCCCCGATCAGCGCCGACAATCTGGAGAACTCGGCCGATCAGCTGAACATGTGGATCACCGCGCTGCCGCGGGATCTGTCCAGCGCCATCAACTCGGTCGCCATCGACTTCCTCAACAGCCAGCTGGTGCTCAGCGTCGCGAACACCCCGGCGGGCCATTTGCTCAACCTGCCGACGCTGATCGCCAATATCAAGGTGATGCTGTCGCCGGATTCCGGCGGCCCGGTGGAACGGCGTCCGATGGGCGGCGACACCTACATCACCGCGCCGACTCCGCTCAGCGATGCCGCGCTGCACAGCGTGGATGTCTGCTCGTTCGGTTTCAACAGCGTGGATTCCGCCGGTAACCCGCTGAACATCAGTGCCGGGCATTGCAATCCGAATGTCGACAAGGGCATCGGCGCCGATGTCTACATTCCGAATGTGAAAAACCTGGTGTCGAGCCCGAAGGCGGGCAGCTTCGTCTCCTCGAACCTGGGCGGCCGCAGTGGACTCGATTACTCGGTCATCAAGCTGAACGACGACGCGGTGCGCGCGGGCATGGATCAGCCGGTGGTGCGCGGCGCCAACGGCACCACGCTCGCCATCACCGGGGTGGCCGATCCGATCACCGGCGCGCCGGTCTGCAAGTCGGGCCAATCCTCCACCTTCACTTGCGGTTTCGTGGTGGCCGACCGGGTCGAGACCCAGCTCTACACCGCCGAGGGCGTGTCGAAGACGGTGCGCGGCTTCGCCTCCAGCGCCTGCACCCTGGGCGGTGACAGCGGCGGCGCGATCGTGACCGGCACGCTGGCGCTGGGCATCACCAGCGGTTCGAACGCGGCCGACGCGCCGAACTGCAACGAGGCCAATACCCAGTTGGCGCAGTACGGTGGAACGGCGTCGCTGGGCATCCCGGTGCGCGCGATTCTGAGCGAGATCGACGCCAATTCCGGCGGCGGTATCGGCAGCGGAATTCAGGTGCGGACGCGCTCCATCGCGTAAAACGGACATCCTTCTCATTGCGCCATAATCCGACACGCTCGCTGTTTGCCCCGCGAATACCGAAACGTCACCTCGCAATAAGTAGGCATAACGGTCGCGACACCATATAGTCGGGGCCATGCTCCTGCCACGTATGCGCTTCTCCATGCCTGCCGCGGGTCGAAACCCGCGGTCCCTTGTCCGTACTGCGGCGATCGCGGCCACCACTGTGCTCGTCGCCGGACCCCTGGCAGCGAGTGCGCACGCGGAGCCCGCCAACCCCACCCCGGATCTTCCGGCCGCGCTGATCACCGCCATCACCCGCGATCTCAAGATCTCCCCGCAGGACTACCTGAACCGCGCCGACGTCGCGCAGAAGGTGGCCACCTTCGCCACCACCGCGCAGCGGCAGTTCCCGCAGGTCTTCGGCGGCGCGTGGCTGGACGAGACCGGCAAGGCGATCGTGGCGCTGGCCCCCGGCGAGGGTGTCGACCAGGCCCGCAAGGCCGTGCAGGACGCGGGCTTCACCGCCAAGGACGTGAGCAAGAGCGAGACCACGCTGCGCGGTGAGAAGAACGCCTTCCAGCAGTGGCTCAAGGATCAGCCGGAGTCCGTGTCGAAGGCCATTCGGGGCGTGGCCATCGACACCCTGAACAACAGCATCGCGGTGCGGGTGGACAAGCCCGATCTGCCGCTGCCGGGCTTCGTGGACCCGGCCCGCGTGATCGTGATGGCCGCACCGCCGGTCGGCGGCGAGGGCCAGGACGTCCCGCAGGCCACCCCGATCGCCGGCTCCGGGCCGCGCGCGATCGCCGCCGGTGAGGCCTACGCCTCGGTGGCGGGCCGCATGTCGCTGCGCTGCTCGCTCGGCTTCAACGGCACCGACGGCAACGGCAACGTCGTGAACATCACGGCGGGACACTGCAACCCGAACATCGCGGCCACCGGCGGCGCCAACTCGCCGAGCGTGTACCAGCTCGTCGGCGACAGCCGCGGCCCGGAGGTCGGCCAGTTCCAGAAGTCGATCCTCGGCAACCAGGACTACTCGATCGTCGGCATCAACGACCAGTTCCGCGACGCCTTCTCCAACCCGCTGGTAAGCGTCCCCGGCGCGGGCCCGATCAGCATCACCGGCGTGGCCGTGCCCGTGGTCGGCGCCCCGGTCTGCAAGTCCGGTGCGCGCACCGGCTTCAGCTGCGGCGTGGTGAACGCCGTCGACCAGACCGTCCAGGTCGGCGACCGCCTGCTCACCCAGTCCTTCTCCGCCAATATCTGCGCCCTGCCCGGTGATTCGGGCGGCCCGCTGGTGACCGGCACCCTGGCCCTGGGCATCTCCAGCGCGTCATCGGTCGCCGACTACCCGATCTGCGAGATCCCCAACCTGATCGGCCTCATCACCGGCAACACCCCGCAGCTGTTCGCGCAGCCGGTGAGCACCGTGCTCTCCGACAACCCGGGTCTGCGGGTCCGCACCAGCTAGTCCCAGCATCCTCGAAAAGGCCGGTAGCTCAACAGCTACCGGCCTTTTCGCATGTTGGGGTACCCGGGACCCCTTGTGGCAGCGATGTGGCGGCAGGGAGGCATGGGACGGGAGTGATCGGGCATAGGCCGGACCGCCTGCTCTCCGGCATGCTGGAGACATGTGTTTGGTGTTGCTCGGCTGGCGGACGCATCCGGAGTACCGATTGATCGTGGCCGCCAATCGCGAGGAGTTCTTCACCCGCCCAACGGAATCGCTGCGCCGCTGGGACGAGGTGCCCGGATTGCTGGCGGGCCGGGATCGCGGCGCGGCCGGTCCGGTGCCCGGGACCTGGCTCGGATTCCTGCCCGATCGCCGCAGATTCGCGACGGTCACCAATGTGCGCCTGCCGGACGAGTTCCGCACCGACGTCCGCTCGCGCGGCGCGCTCATGCTGGATTTCCTGAGCGGCGATACGGTTCCGGAGAAGTTCGCGCGCGGGGTGGCCGCGGCGGCCGACGACTACAACGGCTACAACATGCTGGTCTCGGACCTGGAAACGCTGTGGTGGCACAGCAATCGGAGCGATCGGGCCCCGCGCGAACTGCCGCCGGGCTTCCACGGCCTGTCCAACAACGCGCTCGTCGGCTCCCTCGATCCGGACGGGACCGTCTCCGCCGATTCCACCGACGCGGTCTGGCCGAAGGTGCGCGAGGGCGTGCGCGCCCTGCACGCGGTGGCCACCGCGAATCCCGGCGATGTCGCGGGCTACCTGCGGGTGCTGGCCGACCGCACCCGCGCTGCCGACTCCGAACTACCCGCCACCGGCCTGGACCGGCTCACCGAGCGCGCCGCCTCGGCGCGCTTCGTCCGCCATCCGATCCACGGAACCCGCTGCAGCACCGTGCTACTGGTGCGCGAGGACGGCGGCTACACGATGACCGAACGCACCTACGGCCGTCTCGGCCGGGCGCAGGGCACCGAGACCTTCACCGGACGCCTCGACCTCGCGGCCTGAAACGCGAACGGACCCGCCCTGTTTCCAGGGCGGGTCCGCCGCGATGTTCGCCGGAATCACTCCCGGCGATCATTCGGAACTACTTGGGGCCGTTCATGTTCGCGTCGCTCCACTTGCTGGTGCCCGGAGCCGCCTGCAGCGTGTTGATCAGGTCCATGCCGGCGACACCCAGCGCGGGCGCGCCGAACGCGATCGTGCCGAGGATGCCGCCGATGCCGGCCAGCGCGACGAAGGTCGGGATGGAGGCGAGGCAGCCCACGACGGTCAGGCACTCGATCGCGCCGAGCGCGATGCCGATCGCGCCACCGACAACGACGCCGACCGCGGTGCCCACGAAACCGCCGATGGCGGTGGCGAGGCCGAACTCGGTGGTGAAGTTGTTCATCGCGCGCTGGTCCTCGACCGGCGACGCGACATCCTTGAGCACCATCACCGGGTTGTTGAAGGTGCCCAGCTTGGCGGCGTCGAAGTCGGCGGGCTTCTCCGGCACCACATTGAGAACGGTGTTGTCGGCCTTCAGCTCGGCCTTGACCGGAATCTTGGTTCCGGCCACGGAGTAGTTGAGCGGGAAGGAGACGACGGTTGCGCCCTGCAGATCCTTGACGTTGACGATGGTCTGCTTCGGATCTTCCGGAGTAGCACCGTCCTTCTCACTGAGCTCGAAGACGCCGTTCTTCAGGGTCGACACGATGGTCTTGTCCTGCACCATCTTGCCGTCGACGAACTTGGCATCGACCAGCTTGCTGGAGTAGTCGATCCCCGCCGGCTTGGCCGGCGCGGGCACGGCCGCGTCGTCGGCGTGAGCGGTCGTCATCCCCACGGTCATTGCGCCGATGACCAGGGCAGCCGCCGCAGTGGTGCTGCGAAGCTTCATATTCGGTTGGTTCCAATCCGTCATCAGGTAATCCGCTGTGTGCCTCTTCGCCACGCGAGACCCGGCTTCCCTCGGGCCAGCCACGCGCTAGGACTTGTCCTCCCCGAGCATGTGAATACGCACACAGCTGTCGGACAGCGTGAGCCTAGTCGATCGATCTACGATTTGCGAGATTCGTTTCTTTTGGCAGGACAAGGCGTTTCGAAGTAAGCCTGCCCTTGGTTACAGCCGCGAATTGCCGGGATTTACGGTGTGGGAAACCCTGGACAGCTAAGTTACCGGCGAGTAACTTACCGTCCATTAGGATACGTGCAACCCGAGGCGGAACCAGGCTGCCTCGCCACTGGCTCGTAGAACCGTAAGAGAGGTCGCGACATGAATGCCCTGACAGTGACGCTGGGCACGATTGGGGCGGTGTTCACAGTCTTCTGTTGGGCATCGTTCATCGGAGGCGTGCGGAACATCGCGCGCACCGTCATGGTCGGGCAGTCCGCGCCCGATCGCTGGCGGCCGTTCTTCCCCCGCTTCAAGACCATGATGGTGGAGTTCCTCGCGCACACGCGCATGAACAAATTCCGCACGGTCGGCTGGGCGCACTGGCTCGTCATGATCGGCTTCCTGCTCGGGTTCATCCTGTGGTTCGAGGCGTACGGCCAGATCTTCGACCCCGAATTCCATTGGCCCATCATCGGTTCCTGGGGCATCTACCACCTGGTCGACGAAATCCTGGGCATCGGAACGGTGGTCGGCATCCTGGTGCTGATCGCCATCCGCCAGCTGAACCACCCGCGCGTGCCCGCGCGGCTGTCCCGGTTCAGCGGCTCCAGGTTCGCGCCCGCGTATGTGATCGAATCCATCGTCCTCGTCGAGGGCCTGGGCATGGTCATGGTGAAGGCCGGCAAGATCGCCACCTACGGCGAATCCCACACCTGGAGCGACTTCTTCACCGAGCAGGTCGCCAAGCTGCTGCCCGAGTCGATCGCCATGGTGTCGATCTTCGCGTTCATCAAGCTGTGCTCCGGCGCGCTGTTCCTGCTCCTGGTCGGCCGCAATGTCACCTGGGGTGTGGCCTGGCACCGGTTCGCGGCGTTCCCGAACATCTACTTCAAGCGTGAGGACGACGGCACCGTCGCCCTCGGTGCGGCCAAGCCGATGATGTCGGGCGGCAAGCCGATCGAGATGGAGACCGCCGATCCGGACAACGACACCTTCGGTGTGGGCAAGTTCGAGGACTTCTCCTGGAAGGACATCCTCGACGTCACCACCTGCACCGAATGTGGTCGCTGCCAGTCGCAGTGCCCGGCCTGGAACACCGGTAAGCCGCTGTCGCCGAAGCTGCTGATCATGTCGCTGCGCGACCACGGGTACGCGAAGGCGCCGTACCTGCTGGCCGGTGGGCGTAAGGATATGGGCGGCGACGAGATCGGTCTCGTCGATGCCGAGGGCAAGCCGAACGAGCGTGCGCTGGCGAAGATCTCGGAGGCCGCGCGGGCCGAGGCGGAGCGTCCGCTGGTCGGTGGTGAGGATGTCAACGGCATCATCGACCCCGAGGTCCTGTGGTCGTGCACCACGTGTGGTGCGTGTGTGGAGCAGTGCCCGGTCGATATCGAGCACGTCGACCACATCATCGACATGCGCCGCTACCAAGTCTTGATCGAGTCGGAGTTCCCCTCCGAACTCGCCGGACTGTTCAAGAACCTGGAGAACAAGGGAAACCCCTGGGGCCAGAACGCCAAAGACCGCCTCAACTGGATCTCCGAGGTCGACTTCGAGGTCCCCGTCTACGGCCGCGACGCCGACAGCTTCGACGGGTATGAGTACCTGTTCTGGGTCGGTTGCGCCGGTGCGTACGAAGACCGCGCCAAGAAGACCACCAAGGCCGTCGCCGAACTCCTCGCCACCGCCGGGGTGAAGTTCATGGTGCTGGGTCAGGAAGAAACCTGCACCGGCGACTCGGCCCGCCGCGCGGGCAACGAATTCCTGTTCCAGCAGCTGGCCATGCAGAACATCGAAGTCCTCAACAACGTGTTCGAGGGTGTCGAGCAGGCGAAGAAAAAGATCGTCGTCACCTGCGCGCACTGCTTCAACGCGTTGAACAACGAATACCCGCAGGTCGGCGGCACCTACGAGGTGGTCCACCACACCCAGCTGCTCAACCGCCTCGTGCGCGGTAAGCAGTTGGTGCCGGTGTCGCCGGTGGCGCAGAACGTCACCTACCACGACCCCTGCTACCTGGGCCGCCACAACAAGATCTACAACGCGCCCCGGGAACTGATGGAGGCGTCGGGCTCGACGCTGGTCGAGATGCCGCGTCACGGTGAGCGTTCCATGTGCTGTGGTGCCGGTGGCGCGCGCATGTGGATGGAAGAGCAGCTCGGCAAGCGCATCAACATCGACCGCGTCGACGAAGCCCTCGACACCCTCAAGGGCGGCAACGAGCCGTCGATGATCGCGACCGGTTGCCCGTTCTGCCGGGTCATGCTCACCGACGGTGTCACCGCCCGTAAGGACGGCGGCGAGGTCGGCCAGGGCGTCGAGGTCGTCGATGTCGCGCAGCTGATGCTGCAGTCCATCGACCGCGTGGATGCCGCGACCCTGACCGAGAACCTGAAGGTCATCCAGACCCCGAAGGTCGAAGAGCCCGAACCGGTTTCCGAACCCGAACCGGTCAAGGCCGAAGCCGCCGTGGCCGAGGCGCCCGCCCAAGCCCCGAAGGCGGCTCCTGCCGGTGGCGGTCTGGGGATGAAGGGTGCCGCCAAGGCTCCCGGCGGTAAGGGCCTGGGCATGAAGGGCGGGCTCAAGCCGCCGGGCGCGAAGGCCGCGGCTCCGGCCGAGGCTGCCCCGGCCGCCGAGGCGCCCGCCGCCGAGGCTCCCGCGACCCCGGCCGCCAAGCCGGGCGGGCTCGGCATGAAGGGCGGCCTCAAGGCTCCCGGCGGCAAGGGCCTGCAGATGAAGGGCGCCGCCAAGGCTCCCGGTGCCAAGGCCGACGAATCCGCTTCCGCCGCCGCGGCTCCCGCCGCAGCCGCACCGGCCGAGGCCGCATCCGCCGCAGAGCCCGCGACCCCGGTCGCCAAGCCGGGCGGGCTGGGCATGAAGGGCGGCCTCAAGGCTCCCGGCGGCAAGGGCCTCCAGATGAAGGGCGCCGCCAAGGCTCCGGGCGCCAAGCCCGCCGCCGAGGCCGCTCCGGCCGAGGCTGCCGCTCCGGCGGCCGCCGAGGCTCCCGCGACCGAGGCTCCGGCCGCATCGGCTCCGGCCACCGAGGCCAAGCCGACCATCGCGGCCAAGGGTCTGGCCATGAAGTCCGGCCTGAAGCGCCCCGGCCCGAAGGCTCCGGGTGCGGCCGCCCCCGCCGCCGCTCCGGCTCCGGAAGCGCCTGCCGCTCCGGCCGATTCAGCTCCGGAGACTCCGGCCGCACCGGCTCCGGCCGAGCCCGCCGCGGCTCCGGCCGAACCGGCCGCCTCGGAGAGCGCCGGTGCGTCTGAGGCCAACGGCACCTCCGAAGGCAATGGTGCGGCCAAGCCGCCCGCCGCCAAGCCGGGTGGGCTCGGCTTCAAGTCGGGCATGAAGGCGCCGGGCAAGAAGAACTAGGTCCGGGCCCGAAACCTCGGGCAGCCGAACCGGATTGAAAAGGGCGGTGCCACCTGCGGGTGGCGCCGCCCTTTTCGAATTCTCGAGCGGGCCGGATTACCCCCTCCGACCTGGCGATTCCCCGAGCGTTGCGGCCGCCGTCGCGGCCGTAGCGGTTAACCTCGGGCAACAATCCCGGCGGGAGTTCGCCATACTGCAGGGTATGACGGTTGCGCGGGCGGTTCGGGTCGAGATCGGGGTGGAGTCTCTGGGCGGGGTCCGGATCGCCGAACAGGCGGGGGCCACCCGGGTGGAATTGTGTTCGGGCCTCACGGTCGGGGGTCTCACGCCGGGTCCGGCGCTGATCGAGGCGGCGGTGGAGGCGGCGGGGCACACCCAGGTTCACGTGCTGATCCGCCCGCGGCCGGGCGACTTCCGCTATTCGGCCGAGGAGGTGGCGCTCATGCGCACCGATATCGAGCGGGCGCGCGCGGCCGGGGCGCATGGCGTGGTGATCGGCGTGCTCGACGAGGACGGGCACATCGATCCGGCGGCGAATACCGAACTGCTGGCCGCGGCCGACGATCTCGAGGTCACCTTCCACCGCGCCTTTGATGTCTGCGCCGACCCCTACGCGGGTTTCGACCAATTACTGGAGCTGGGCTTCACCCGGCTGCTCACCTCGGGACGGCAGCTGTCGGTGCTGGACGGCGCGTCCCTGATCGCGCGGCTGGTCAACCTCGCCGACGGCCGCATCGACGTGATGGCATGCGGCGGTCTGCGCGCCGACAATGCCCGCCGGGTGATCGAGTTGACCGGGACGCGGGATCTGCATGCGGCCGTGCGCATTCCGGTGCCGGGCCGCCCGCAGCCCGATTCCGACGTCTCGTTCGCCGAATTCGGAGTGCCCAGCGGCTTCGACCATTTCGCCACCGACGCCGACGGCGTGGCCGCATTGTGCGATGCGGCGCGGACGGCGCTCTGAACCCTCCCGGACTTTTTCCGCAAATGCGGTGCTGTCCCTTCAATTTTCCCGCTACCGCTGAGTTAAGTTTGCCGTGCCCATGATCAAGTTTGCTGGGCGATGACACAATTCGGCCAACTAGGCCAGGGCCCTTGACCGAAGCGTTACCGAGTCATATTTTTTAGAGCACAGTTCTGCAACAAAGTGGTCTGGATCACATCCTAGATCCGTCATGGGACAGCATGCCGGCCCCCGCTGCCCCACTCTCCCAAGGGGTTTCACGTGCTCGTAAGAAGAAGTCTGTCCATGCTCGGGGCCATCGGCATCGCACCGGTTATCGTCGCAATCCTGCCCGCGACCCAGGCCCAAGCCCACGGCTACGTATCAGCACCCTTGAGCAGACAGGCGCAATGCGCCCAGGGACTCCTATCCTGCGGCGATATCAAATACGAGCCACAGAGCGTGGAAGCGCCGAAGGGCTCGAACAAATGCAGCGGCGGCAACGCACGCTTCCCGGAACTCGACGACGACTCCAAGCCCTGGAAGGTCCAATCCGTAGGCAGCTCGGTGACTTTCACGTGGACCTTCTCCGCCCTGCACCGCACCCAGAACTGGGAGTATTACATCGGCGACACCAAGGTCGCGACCTTCGACGGCGGCAATAATCCCGCCCCGGCCGAAGGCGTCAGTCACACAGTCGATCTCAGCCGCTTCAGCGGCCGCCAGAAGCTGCTGGCCGTCTGGAACATCGGCGACACCGTCAACGCCTTCTACTCCTGTATCGACCTGCAGATCGGTGGTGGCGGCGGAACCACAACCACCACAACGCCGCCCAGCACCACGACAGCCGCGCCCACCACGACAAAGCCGCCGACCACCACGCCACCGGTCACGACGACACCGCCCGCAACGACCACGCCGCCGACCACCACCGGTCACCAGCATCCGACAACCACGCCCGGCCAGCCCGCCGCCGATGCGTGGAAGGTGGGCGCGCACTACGACATCGGTGACATCGTCACCTACGACGGCATGCGCTACCGCTGCCTGCAGGCGCACACGGTCTACGACCCCGGCTGGACGCCCGTTGCCGCCCCGGCACTCTGGCAGATGATCCACTGACCGTCTGCCACCGAGACCCGTCAGGTGCGGGCAGCGAACCCGAAACCGCCGAATCGGGCTGCGACGCCCCGCACCTGACGGAGAGGGGCGTGTTCCCCCGGGAACACGCCCCTCGCAACGGCTTTCGCGCTAGGGCCGCGAGTGCCGCCCGCCGCGCGGCGGTTCCGGCCACCCCTCGTCCGGCGATTCCGGCCAGTTCTGGCCCGCGCCTTCCGGCCATCCCAGATTCCGCGGCTCCGGCCGCTCCGGCTCACTCCACGGCTCATCGCGGTTGAACCAGGAGGAGGTCGTATGCCCGGGCTCCGGATTCGACTGCACCACACTGGTTCTCGGCACGGTCGGCGGTTCACCACCGCCGACGCGCGGCGCCGCCGGATATTCGCCGGTGCGGGGACCACCCTCGTCTCCGCGCCGGACGACCGGCTGAGATCCGGTGCGGGGCACTGCCGATTGCTCACCGGTGCGCGGGGTTCCGGTGCGTCGCACCGCGGGTTGCGATCCCGTCCGGGTCGCCAGTGGCTGCGAGCCGGTGCGCGATCCGGCCGCCTGCCCCGCGCGACGCGGCGTATTCCGCTGTGCCGCACCACTTCGCGTCCGCTTGGCGCCCGCACCCGCGGGCGCGGCGGCCGGTTTGGCGCCCAGCGGCCGGGCCAGCAGCACCGCGATGGCGGTGGTCAGCGGCACCGACAGCGCCAGCGCGATACCGCCGACCGCGGATCGCGCGATCTCGATGCCGACCGCGTCGCCGGTCAGCACATCGCTGATCGGCCGCCCGGCCACGCTGAACAGCAGCAGCAGCGGCAGCGCGCCACCGGCGTAGGCGAGCACCAGGGTGTAGACGGTGCTGGCGATGTGGTCGCGGCCGACCCGCATGGCGGCGGCGAAAATGCCGCGCCGGGTGGCCTTTTCGTCCAGGGCCGCCAGTTCGAAGGCCGCCGAGGCCTGCGTGATGGTGACGTCGTTGAGCACACCAAGCGAGCCGATGATGAATCCGGCCAGCAGCAGTCCGGTGATGCTCACATGCTGGATGTAGGCGGCGACATTCGTGTTCTGTTCTTCGGACAGCCCGGTCAGGTGGGTGATCTTCAGCGACACCCAGGACAGCACCGCCGCCACCACCATCGAGGTCAGGGTGCCCAGCAGAGCGGAACTGGTGCGCAGGTTCACCCCGTGTGCCAGATACAGCACCGAGTAGAGGATCACCGCGCCCGCGACCAGCGCCACCGGAATGGCGGGCTTGCCGTCCAGCAGCGCGGGCAGCAGGAACATCACCAGCACCCCGAACGCGATGACGAGCCCGATCAATGCCCGCAGTCCGCGCCACCGCGCCACCGCGATGATCACCACCGCGAAGACGATCACGATGATGGTCAGCGGCAGCCCGCGCGCGTAATCGTCGAACGAGTAGATGGTCGCCGGATTCGGATCCTGCGCGGTCTTCGGCGCCTTCTGCGGCACGATCCGAATCTTGTCCCCCACACTCAATTTCGGCTGATCCGGCGTAGGCGAATTCACGAAGAGCGTCCAACTCCCCTTGTCCGCACCGGAATTGATCGCCACCACACTGCGCGCGCACTGCTGCTGCGCCGCCGGCAACAACTCCGGCTCGACCACGAACACCTTGCCATTGGACGCATCCCCACAAGGCCCGAGATCCTGCTTGACGACAGTCCCGGCCTCGGAGCTGACAGCCCCGCCGCCGCCGTTCTGCATTGGCAATGGAATATCCACATGCTGCGCACTCGGCCACAACCAGACCAGCCCCGCAATCACGGCAATTCCGATTACGGCAAGTAACCCGACGACGACTCGGGCGGCATTCGTTCCGATCGCAATGGGTCCGGAATGGTCGTGATGGTGATGGTGGTGATCGCTCACGCAGCGAGCCTAAACGAAAATCATTTCTGACATGCTGAGAGGTTGTTCCGCTGAATTTTGCGGGAGGGGCGGCGGAGAGCAGGGGGATGTCTCCGCCGCCCGGCATAGGTGGCCCAGGGGGGGTAGGCCAGCCAATGCAGGGCCGGACGGCCCAGGGGGGGTAGGCGGTCCGGCCGGGGCACTCTAGGTGCCGAGGACCACTGTACACAAAAGACGGTTCTTTGCGCTAGCTAAGTCTCTAAAAACCGAACTTTTTCGTACCTGCGGTCTGTTTTAGCCAGGGTCCCACCTGCGCCATGGGCATCATTAGGAGGTGTCCAGTAACGGACAGAAGCGGATTCGCGCAGGTCAAACGGGGTACATCGGAGCGCGCGCCGGTACTCCAGCGTACCCCGCATGTACCCCGCGATCGAGTATTTTCAGCCGGAACTACTGCCGATAGCTGGCGAGGAAGTTGCCGAATCGCTCGATGGCGACCGACAAGTCGCGCGCCCAGGGCAGCGTGACGATGCGCAGATGATCGTGATGCGGCCAGTTGAACCCGGTCCCCTGCACCATCAGGATCTTCTCCTGCAGCAGCAGATCCAGCACCAGCTTCGAATCATCGTGGATCTCATGGACTTCCGGATCCAGCCGCGGGAACGCGTACAGCGCGCCGGTCGGCTTCACGCACGAGACGCCCGGAATCGTATTGAGCTTCTCCCAGGCCACATCCCGCTGCTCCAGCAGCCGCCCGCCGGGCAGCACCAGATCGTCGATGCTCTGATGCCCGCCGAGCGCGACCTGAATCGCGTGCTGCGCGGGCACATTCGGGCACAGCCGGGTGGAGGCGAGCAGATCGATGCCCTCGAGGAAGCCGCCCGCGTGTTCCTTGGGCCCGGTGATGACCAGCCAGCCCGAGCGGTAGCCCGCGACCCGGTAGGCCTTGGACAGGCCGTTGAAGGTCAGGCACAGCAGATCCGGCGCGAGCGTGGCCAGCGAGATGTGCTTGGCGTCGTCGTAGAGGATCTTGTCGTAGATCTCGTCGGCCAGCAGCAGCAGCTGATGCTTGCGGGCCAGATCCACCACCTGCTGCAGCACCTCGGCCGAGTACACCGCGCCGGTGGGGTTGTTGGGGTTGATCACGACAATCGCCTTGGTCTTGTCGGTGATCTTGGATTCCATATCGGCGATGTCCGGCTGCCAGCCGTTGGACTCGTCGCACAGGTAGTGCACCGGGGTGCCGCCAGCGAGCGAGGTCATGGCCGTCCACAGCGGATAGTCCGGCGCCGGAATCAGCACCTCGTCGCCGTTGTCGAGCAGCGCCTGCATGGTGATGGTGATCAGCTCGGAGACGCCGTTGCCCAGGTAGACGTCGTCCACATCGAATTCCGGGAAGCCCGGCACCAATTCGTAGCGGGTGAAGATGGCCCGCCGCGCCGGGAGGATGCCCTTCGACTCGCTGTACCCCTGCGCGTACGGCAGCGCCGCGATCATGTCGCGCATGATGACGTCGGGCGCGTCGAACCCGAACGGCGCGGGATTGCCGATGTTCAGCTTCAGGATCCGGTGCCCCTCGGACTCCAACCGCGCCGCGTGTGCGTGTACCGGCCCCCGGATCTCATAGAGAACGTTCTGGAGTTTGGTGGACTGCTCCAGGACGCGCGGGGACCGATGCGGTAGGTGACTCTGTGGGCTCACCCGAACAATGGTGCCATTCGGACGCAACCAGCTTTTTTTGCGTCCGACACGGGAGCTACCGAGCGGTATCCGGGGGCAGCACACTCCTGGCCGCGGTGCTGCCGCAGAACTCCTCGATCCTTTCGTCCAGGTCCTGCGCCTCGCCCGCGTCCCGGAACTCCGGGCTGGCCAGTCGCTGCCGCACGGCGGACAGGCGCTCCTCGAGTTGGGCGATGCGCTTGTCCTCGTCGAGTTCGAGCACCGGCTCGAGCGCGGCGGCGGCCCCGTCGAGGCTGCCGTTGATCAGGTGCGCGGCGGCGTTGTCCACGCGGGCCAGCGATTCCGCGCCGTAGGAGCGCTTGTCGGTCGGCCCGTTCACGTAGAGGTCGATGGCGCGGTTGGTGGCCTCCAGCGCGGGCTCGGCCTGTCCGAGGTGGATGTAGGTCGCGCCGGCGTAGTAGTGGCTCTTGGGCTGGTTGAACCCGAACACGCCGCCGACCTCGTCGTGCAGGGTGTCGCTGGATTCGCCGTCGCGGGCGTCGTCGGCGGCGCGGATGCAGCGTTCGGTGTCGTGGGTGCTGCCCAGCCGCGACCAGATGCGGGCCTCGATGTTCAGCAGCCGCACCCGCGAGGTCGCGGATTCGGCGTAGCGGTGCCCGCTCTGGGCCAGCAGCACCGCGCGGCGGGGCCGCTCGGCGCGGTATTCGATGAGGGCCTGCATGCCGCGGGTCCAGGCGCGCAGCGGATTGTGCTCGCACAGTTCGGCGTAAGCCCAAGCGGCCCTGGCCTGTTCGCCGGCGGCGTCGAAATAGCCGAGATCGGTGCTGGCATTCGCCAGCAGACCGGACAAAGTGCCCGCCAAAAGGTACAGATGCGACGTATCGGCGGGACGCTGATGGCCTTCGAGCAACCGGTACACCCGCCGGCGCACCCGCAGCATCTCCACCATCATCGGCACCGGCGGCATGTGGACGTACTCGTTGGCAATCCGAGTGACGTCGGCGTCGAGCTGTTCCAACATGGTCGCACCCACATTGGTGCTCTCCGCCCTGCCGGCGTGCTCGCTTGCTTCATGGGCAGCCGCCATGATCAGATCCCTCTCCGAAATCGCCGCTAACGCATCGCCCCTCATCGCACCCGTATCGACGAGTGCCAGCAGTTCCGCGTCGCTGGAATAACTGGCCTGCGCGGGCATCCCGCTCCATAGCTCGGAACCGCCTTGGCGCACATCGAAACCGGGAACGGCGGGGCGGTCGCTCGAGGGCTGGTCGATCAAGGCCGCGAACCGTGCCCGCACAACATCGTCGGACCGGGCAAGGGAAGTATCGAGAGCGGCCTGATTGATGGGACGGGGATGCACCCGATCGCCCCCGGCCTCCCATTTCGAGACCAGTCGCTCGTGCACACCCAGGTGTGCGGCGAACTCCCGGATACTCATGCGCTTGGCATCGCGGAGGGCCCGGGCCTCTTTGCCTGACCAGTGCCGGACCACGGTGCCATCCCTTCCGAACGAACTCCGATACCCAGGGTACGAGCGGAAACAGGCCGCGACCACATCCGAAACCTTTTAGGTACCAGGCGTTATACGTATCGGTAATAGTGGCGGCGGAAAGGCAGTGGAAGGCGGGTGTGCGGGCGTGTTCACAACGGCCACCGGCAGGCGACCCTTGTGGTCAGGGGAAGGAGGCGGGGATGTGAACGCGGACAAGCTCAGAACAGTCGAAGACTGGGTTTCCTACTACCGGCACGAGTTCGGGCTGCCGGTCACCGAACGCGGCGGATTCGTCATGCTTCCCGTCACCGCGCAGATCGCGGTGGTGCACCTGCCGGTCGCTCGAGCCGAAAAGGTCCGCAGCGCACTGCAACAGCGACACAAGGGCGCGCCCATGCTGGCCCGGCAGATCCGCTGGAGCCTGCTGGCCGAACCGGATTCGCGCCCCGGCGCACAGATCATGGAGGTGCTCGACACCCTCGACATCGGCATTCCGGCGGTCGGCAGCGCGGTCATGCTGCCCACCGGCCTGGGTCGCTGGACCCGCGAGGGGTGTCACTGGGTGACACCGCCCGCGCGCGACACCAAACTCCCACCCCTGTCGGCGATCATCACGACAGCTCTGGCGGTGGGAACCGGAAGCGAGGACTGAACGCAGCCGGTCCTCGCACCGGCGCCGAGCGCGCCGGCCCCACCGAGTCCGCCCCCTCTTGGCAGTCGACGGGGCGGACTCGGTTGGTTCAACTCTCGAAACTCTCAGGGGCTTCGCCCCCGAACCCCCAGAAACTCTCGGGGGCAAGCCCCCGGACCCCCGGGGCCGAATCCCAATTGCCTTGCGTCAGTGCTCT
>NZ_BAAFGR010000017.1:0-72521 GCF_041154655.1 Nocardia sp. JMUB6875 | reverse complement strand
GGGTGGGGATGGATTGCAGTGGTCTGACACAGTGGGCTTATGCGCAGGCGGGCGTTTCGCTGCCGCGGCTGGCGCAGGAGCAGGGGTACGGGCACCAGCGGATCGGTCCAGGGGACTTGATGCCTGGGGATCTGGCGGTGTGGGACGGCCACGTCGCGATGATCATCGGGAACGGCCAGTTGGTGGAGGCGGGCGATCCCGTCCAGATCGGACCGATACGAACTCAGAACAGCGGCATGCGGTTTCTCGGCTTCTACCGACCCACCGCATGAGCGCACCTCACGACCGAGTGTTCGGAACGGAGACAGCATGACGCGACCCCAGGTACCGGCGGTGACCGTCGCCGCGAGTTCGAACCGATCCGGCACGGTCACGGTGCAGGCCACCGACCAGGGCATCCCGGTGGAGATCCGGTTCGAGCGGGGCGAATACCGCTACGGCGCACAGGCTCTCGCCGACGAGATCCTGCGCCTGACCAAGCGTTCGGCCATCGCCGCCCGGTCCCGGCGGCGCGAGCAGCTGGCCGAGGCGGGCGTGCCGGAGACCGTGCTGGACCGGCTGGGCCTGCCCACCCGGCAGGCCGCGGTGGACGAGCTGGATCGGCTCGACGACGCCGACACCGGTCAGACCAGCTGGATGCGCCGGTCATGAAGGGTTGCGGCGGGCCCGCGCGGGTACCCCGAGCCCGTGCCGAAAGGAGCTCGCGATGAGTGCTGAGATGGATGCCTTGCTCGAGCGCGTGAATCAGCAACTGGAAACGCTGGAGGCCACCCTGGACGGGCTGGCGCACGTCCGGGCCCGGTTCACCTCGGAAGACCGTTCGGTCACCGCCGAGGTGGACGCCGACGGCGCCCTGACCGGGCTATGGCTGGCCGAATCGGTGACCTCGCGCTCCCCGGGCGAGGTCTCGCGCCTGATTCTGTGGGCGTGCCAGCAGGCCGCGCACGAGGCGACCGTGCAGCGCGCCCAGATCGTCGAGCGTTTGAACGACTCGCTGACCCTCGACCGACCCATTTCTCGAGCGACCGACACAATTCGGGAAACGTTGGGGCCGACCCGGATAGTGCCTGACGCGACGACTGGATAGGCTTCCCGTCATGGCTTCTGGAGACATCGTCCCGATCGCGCTCGGCCTGACCAAAGGCGATCTTGTCACCCTCTGGGCACCCCGCTGGCGAGACGGTGACGATGAGTGGCAGGCATTCCTCGGACACGAGGAAGACCTCTACGGTTTCGACTCGGTCGCGGAGCTGGCCGCGTTCATTCGCACCAACTCCGACAACGATCTGGTCGACCATCCGGCCTGGAAGATCATCGCCGGTCTCTCGGCGGCCGAACTGGAGCCGGAGGAGCAGTACGTCTTCGATCTGGTCGGCGTGCCCGAGCTGGCCGCCGACGATCCGGATCCGGAGGTGGTGGCCGAGCTCGAGGAGACCCTCGACATGGTCCGCAACCTCGGCGACGTGTGCGAACTCGACACCGTCACCAAGTTCTTCGGCTCGCATCCGGTATTGGGCGCGCTGCCCGGCGGGGTGAGCGCCTTCCTCGGGCGCGAGGGCGAGGAGCTGTGGGACCAGATCGGCGCGGCCATCGCCAAGGACTGGGAAGCGGTCATCGACGCCATCGACTCGGTGGTGACGGTGCCCGAGGTGGACGCCGACGCGGTCTCGGTCGCGGAGGCGGAACTGCTTGCGGCGCAGGAGAACGTCGTCGACGCCGAGGACGCGGCCGAGAGCGATGACGACGAGATCGAGCCCGTCGACCTGGACGAGGACGATGAGGAGGACGACGAGGAGCTGTCGTTCTGGCACGAGGTCGGCATCGACCCGGTGCAGATCGTCACCTCCGAGGGCACCTTCTTCACGCTGCGCTGCTACGTCGACGACGAGCCCATCTTCCTGGGCAAGGACGGCAGCATCACGGTCTTCGGTTCCGAGCGCGCCCTGGCCCGCTACCTCGCCGACGACCACGACCACGATCTGGCGCGGGTCAGCACCTACGGCGAAGTCCAGACCGCCGCGGTGGACGGGTCGCTCGACGTCGAGGTGGACGAGGAGAACATCTACGTCCTGCCGGGCCTGTCCGAGGATCTGGCCACCGGACCCAAGGCGGTGGACACCGATCAGCTCGACCTGGCGGTCGAATTGTTCACCGACGCCGCCGATTACGCGGAGGACGACTCCGTGGAGGCGGCGCTGGCGGTCTCCACCCCGCTCGGCTGGTACGTCTCCTACCTGCTCAACCCGGACCCGACCCGCATGGCCCCGAACCCGCCGTTCGAGGCCGAGGCCGAGGCATGGAAGGCCCTGGAGGCAGCCTTCGAGGCGCGCCTCGAAAAAGCCTGACCTGAAACATGATTCGGGCCGCACCCTCACGGTGCGGCCCGAATTGTTTTCCGGGACAACCTATCCCAGCAGCACCGCGTAGCCCGGCTTGATCACCTCGTCGATCAGGCGCAGGCGTTCCGGGAACGGGATGAACGCCGACTTCATGGCGTTGATGGTGAACCGCTCGAGATCACTCCAGCCGTAGCCGAAAGTCTGTGACAGCTTGAGCATTTCGTTGCTCATGGTGGTGTCGCTCATCAACCGGTTGTCGGTATTGACCGTGACGCGGAAGCGCAGCCGGGCCAGCAGGTCGAAGGGATGCTTGTCGAGCGAGGGCACCGCGCCGGTCTGCACATTCGAGCTCGGACACAGCTCCAGCGGGATCCGCAGGTCTCGAACATAGTTCGCGACCAGACCCAGCTTGGGCCCGTCGGCCGAGTCGGTGATGTCGTCGGTGATGCGCACGCCGTGGCCGAGCCGCTCGCAGCCGCAGAACGCCACCGCCTCGTGGATGGACGGCAGGCCGAAGGCCTCGCCCGCGTGAATCGTGAAGTGCGCCAGGTTGGCCCGCAGGTAGTCGAAGGCGTCGAGGTGGCGGCTGGGCGGGAAGCCCGCCTCCGCGCCCGCGATGTCGAAGCCGCCGACGCCGCGATCGCGCCAGCGCACGGTGAGTTCGGCGATCTCGCGGGAGCGGGCCGCGTGTCGCATGGCGGTGAGCAGGCAGACCATCTTGATGGGGGTGCCCGCGGCGGCGGCGATCTCCTCGCCCTCCCGGAATCCGGCGAGGGTGTGCTCGACCACCTCGTCGAGGCTGAGTCCGGCCTCGAGGTGCTGTTCGGGCGCGAAGCGCACCTCGGCGTAGACGACGCCGTCGGCGGCGAGGTCCTCGGCGCATTCGCGGGCGACCCGGCGCAGGCCCTCGGGGGTCTGCATCACGGCGACGGTGTGGGCGAAGGTTTCCAGATAGCGTTCCAGCGAGCCGCTGTCGGCCGCGTCCCGGAACCAGGCGGCCAGGGTGTCGGCGTCGCCTGCGGGTAGCTGGTCGTAGCCGCAGGCCTTGGCGAGCTCCAGCACGGTCGCGGGCCGCAACCCGCCGTCCAGGTGATCGTGCAGGACCGCCTTGGGAGCCTGGCGGATCGAGGCGAGAGTGAGGGGCGTCGGTCCAGTCATGTAGCAACGTTAGCCGCATTCCCGTTCTGCGGCAGGCTGGTTGACGCGAGTCACCCCACAGTTCGGTCTGTCGTTGCCCTCACGTTGCTGACCGGTTGGTTCCCGTCACTCACCGATCGCAGGCGATGCCGTCGCCATCCGGATCGAGCATGGCCGAATAACCCGGCTGCCCGATACGGATGGGCCCCTTGCCCAGTGACCAGACCTGCTCGCAGGTCAAGTACATCGGGTTGCGCTTGTCCTTGGTGGGGGTGGCGGGCTGGGTGTTCTCGGGATGCGCGAGCGAGTTCGGCCCCGTCGAACTCGATGGATCGGATCGGGTGTTGTCCGCCGGAGACGCCTGCGCCGAACCGAGCGGCGCGACCAGACCCAGCAGGCCCAGCGCCGCCGCAACCGCGACCCGGCCTCGGAAGTTCGTTCGCTGTTTCACATTTCCAGGCTAGGCCGGTTCGGCGGACACGGTCAGGCCGTGATCCGATCGAGAACGAGCGGCTGCGGTTCGGCCGCATCGGTCTCGGAAATGGTGAACGCGTCGCGCAGGATCTCCAGCGCCACCGGGAACGCGTCCGGCGTATCGGTGTGCAGGGTCAGCAGCGGCTGCCCGGCCGCGATGGAATCGCCTGGCTTGGCATGCATTTCGATGCCCGCACCGGCCTGCACCGGATCGCCCTGCCGGGCCCGGCCCGCCCCGAGCCGCCAGGCGGCCAGCCCGACGTCGAGGGCGTCCAGCCGGGTGAGCGTGCCCGAGGCCGGAGCACGCAGCGTCTCCGTATGTTGTGCCTGCGGCAGCGGCGCGTCCGGGTCGCCGCCCTGGGCGCGCACGATGGCCCGCCACTGGTCCATTGCCCGCCCGTCGGCCAGCGCGTCGGCCGGGTCGATATCGGTGATTCCGGCCTGCGCCAGCATCTCCCGGGCCAGCGCGAGGGTCAGGTCGACGACGTCGGCGGGACCGCCCCCGGCCAGCACGTCCAGGGATTCGCACACCTCGAGGGCGTTTCCGGCGGTGTGGCCGAGCGGGGTGTCCATGGCGGTGAGCAGGGCCATCGTCCGCACGCCCGCGTCGGTGCCGAGTTCGACCATGGCGGTGGCCAGTTCGCGCGCCTGGGCCAGTTCCTTCAGGAAGGCTCCACGCCCGACCTTCACGTCCAGCACCAGCGCCCCGGTGCCCTCGGCGATCTTCTTGCTCATGATGGAGCTGGCGATCAGGGGGATGGATTCGACGGTCCCGGTCACGTCACGCAGCGCGTAGAGCCGCTTGTCGGCGGGCGCGAGGTCGGCCCCGGCCGCGCAGACCACGGCCCCGATCGCCGGATCCGCCAGCAGCTCCCGCATCCGGTCGGCCGGAATGTCGGCCTGCCAGCCGGGAATCGCCTCCAGCTTGTCGAGAGTGCCGCCGGTGTGCCCCAATCCGCGTCCGGACAGCTGCGGCACCGCGGCACCGCAGGCGGCGACCAGCGGCGAGAGCGGCAGCGTGATCTTGTCGCCGACCCCGCCGGTGGAGTGCTTGTCCACGGTCGGGCGGCCCAGATCGCTGAAGTCCAGGCGCTTGCCGGAGTCGATCATGGCCCGGGTCCAGCGCGCGGTCTCGCGGCGCGTCATGCCGCGCCACACGATGGCCATGGCCAGCGCCGACATCTGCTCGTCGGCGACCTCGCCGCGGGTGAACGCGTCGATCACCCAATCGATCTGCGCGTCGCTGAGCTCGCCACCGTCGCGCTTGGCCCGAATCACGTCCACCGCCGAGTGCACACTCACGTCCTCCACCCTGGCATGCGTACCCGGGCGTTTCCACGTAAAACCGCGCGCGCCACGAAGATCAGCGGTTATAGCTGTCCGGCATGCAGGTCGTCGGGCCCGAAGGAGTCCGGCAGCAGCGTGTTCAGCGTGACGGGGCCGCTGTGGTGATCTACGAGCAACTCGCCGCCGCCGTGCTCGAGCAGGATCTGGCGGCAGCGCCCGCAGGGCATGAGCACCGCGCCCCGGGAGTCGCACACCGAGACCGCCCGCAGCCGCCCGCCTCCGGTCGAAATCAAGTTACCGACCAGTACACATTCGGCGCAGAGGCCCAAACCGTATGAGATATTTTCCACATTGCAGCCGCTCACCACGCGGTCGTCGGCGGTGAGAGCCGCCGCCCCGACGGGGAATCGGGAGTACGGGGCGTATGCCTCTTGCATCACCTCAAATGCCTTGTAGCGCAGGGCTTTCCAGTCAACTTCGGACATTTCGGACCATCCTCCTATGGACGTGACCGTACCCGCGTGATAGGCGTTCCGCCTGGTTGTGCAATTCAGGAAAGGCAAACCTAACTCACAACAATTTGGGCTAACGAGCGGCACGCCGAATTAGTTCCGCTTCAAAGCTGGGTTTAGAGTTCACGACAGATCGGTTCAGGTTCCCGAAGCGGGTCCTGTAGCACTGCCACCGGACAGTCGAGTTGCTTTGAGAGAAGCACAGATTCCGCTTGTGAGCAGGTGGTTTCGACAGTCCTCAGGCTCCGCGCCGGATCTGACCGGGTCCATCGACGACGTTGGAGGCACCGCACTCTATGACCACGCTAGAAGCTCCGGCCAAGCCGAAGCGGACCCTGTACCGAGGCGACCCCGGCATGTGGTCCTGGGCATTGCATCGCATCACCGGCGTGACGATCTTCTTCTTCCTGTTCGTCCACGTCCTCGATACCGCGTTGGTGCGAGTCAGCCCGGACACCTACGACCGCGCGATCGAGACGTACAAGAACCCCCTCGTCGCCTTGATGGAGATGGGGCTCGTCGTCTGCGTGCTGTTCCACGCGTTCAACGGCATCCGCATCATCCTCGTCGACTTCTGGTCGCAGGGCCCCCGTTTCCAGCGTCAAATGCTGTGGGTCGTGCTCGCGATCTGGATCGTCGTGGCCGGCGCCGGTGTCGGACGCCAGCTCTTCTACCTGCTGACGAATTGAGCGATGACATGACTGCACCTGTTCTCGGCAAGTCCTACGACCGGCCCGCCTCCCTCGACGCCCCGCGCGCCCCGCGCCGCCAGGGCGGCAACAACTTCGAGAAGTACGCCTGGCTGTTCATGCGTGCCTCCGGTCTGCTCCTGGTCGTCCTGGTCATCGGCCACATGACGATCATGCTGATGCTCGACGGCGGCGTGCACCGCCTCAACTTCGCGTTCGTCGCGGGCCGCTGGTCCTCGCCGTTCTGGCAGATCTGGGATCTGACCATGCTGTGGCTGGCCCAGCTGCACGGCGGCAACGGTGTCCGCACCGTCATCGACGACTACGCGCGCAAGGACTCCACCCGCTTCTGGCTGAAGACCCTGCTGGTCGTGTCCATGCTTCTGATCATGGTCACCGGCACCTACGTGATCTTCACCTTCGACCCCAACATCAGTTAAGGACAGGCCACCTCGAATGAGTGAATCCCGACCGATTCAGGAACACCGCTACGACGTCGTGATCGTCGGTGCCGGTGGCGCTGGAATGCGTGCGGCGATCGAGGCCGGTCCTCGGGTCCGCACCGCAGTGCTGACCAAGCTCTACCCGACGCGCTCGCACACCGGTGCGGCCCAGGGTGGCATGTGCGCCGCGCTCGCGAATGTCGAAGAGGACAACTGGGAGTGGCACACCTTCGACACCGTCAAGGGTGGCGACTACCTGGTCGACCAGGACGCCGCGGAGATCATGGCCAAGGAGGCCATCGACGCCGTGCTCGACCTGGAGAAGATGGGCCTGCCGTTCAACCGCACGCCCGAGGGCAAGATCGACCAGCGTCGCTTCGGCGGCCACACCCGTGACCACGGCAAGGCTCCGGTGCGCCGCGCGTGCTACGCCGCCGACCGCACGGGCCACATGATCCTGCAGACGCTGTACCAGAACTGCGTCAAGCACGACGTGGAGTTCTTCAACGAGTTCTACGTGCTGGACCTGATTCTCACCGACACCGACCGGGGCCCCGTCGCCACCGGCGTGGTCGCCTACGAGCTGGCCACCGGCGAGCTGCACGTGTTCCACGCCAAGGCGATCATCTTCGCCACCGGTGGTTCGGGCCGCATGTACAAGACCACCTCCAATGCCCACACCCTCACCGGTGACGGCATGGCGATCGTGTTCCGCAAGGGACTTCCGCTGGAGGACATGGAGTTCCACCAGTTCCACCCGACAGGCCTCGCGGGCCTGGGCATCCTCATCTCCGAGGCGGTGCGCGGCGAGGGCGGCATCCTGCGCAACGCGTCCGGTGAGCGCTTCATGGAGCGCTACGCGCCGACCATCAAGGACTTGGCGCCGCGTGACATCGTCGCGCGCTCCATGGTGCTCGAGGTGCGCGAGGGCCGCGGCGCGGGTCCGAACAAGGACTACGTGCTCATCGACGTGACCCACCTCGGCGAGGACGTCCTGGAGGAGAAGCTCCCGGACATCACCGAATTCGCCCGCACCTACCTGGGTGTGGACCCGGTCAAGGAGCCGGTGCCGGTCATGCCGACCTGTCACTACGTGATGGGTGGCATCCCGACCCGCATCCGCGGCGAGGTGCTGCGCAACAACACCGACATCGTGCCCGGCCTGTACGCCGCGGGCGAGTGCGCGTGTGTGTCCGTGCACGGCGCGAACCGTCTGGGCACCAACTCGCTGCTGGACATCAATGTGTTCGGCCGCCGCGCGGGCATCGCCGCCGCCGAGTACGCCCAGCGCGCGGAGTTCGTCGAGCTGCCGGAGAACCCGGCCCAGATGGTGCAGGACTGGCTGGCGCTGATCCTGTCCGATCACGGCAACGAGCGCGTCGCCGACATCCGCACCGAGCTGCAGAACTCCATGGACGACAAGGCCGGTGTGTACCGCACCGAGGAGTCGCTCAAGTCCATGCTCGAGGAGATCCAGGTGCTCAAGGAGCGCTACTCGCGGATCACCGTGCAGGACAAGGGCCGTCGCTACAACAGCGACCTGCTCGAGGCCGTCGAACTGGGCTTCCTGCTGGAGCTGGCCGAGGTGACGGTGGCGGGTGCGGTGAACCGCAAGGAGTCTCGCGGCGGCCACGCGCGCGAGGACTACCCGGACCGCGACGACGTCAACTTCATGCGCCACACCATGGCGTACAAGACGAGCCCGGAACTCATCTCGGACATCCGGCTCGACTACAAGCCGGTCGTGCAGACCCGTTACGAGCCGATGGAGCGTAAGTACTGATGACTGCTGTCGCTGAAACGCCGCAGAAGCCGGCTCCGGTGCCGGACGGGTCGACCATGATCACGGTCAAGGTCGCCCGCTTCAACCCGGAGGACGGCCAGGGCCAGCACTGGGACGAGTTCAAGGTCCCCGTGCTGCCGACCGACCGGTTCCTGAACGTGCTGATCTACATCAAGTCCTACCTGGACGGCACGCTCACCTTCCGTCGTTCCTGCGCGCACGGCGTGTGTGGCTCCGATGCCATGCGCATCAACGGCGTCAACCGCCTGGCGTGCAAGATCCTCATGAAGGACATGCTGCCCAAGGGCAGCAAGGAGCTGACGGTCACCGTCGAGCCGATCCGCGGCCTGCCCGTGGAGAAGGACCTCGTGGTGAACATGGAACCGTTCTTCGACGCGTTCAAGGCGGTCAAGCCGTACCTGATCACGCACGGCAACGAGCCCACCTTCGAGCGCATCCAGTCCCAGCACGACCGGGCCCGCTTCGATGACACCACCAAGTGCATCCTGTGCGCCTGCTGCACCACCTCCTGCCCCGTGTACTGGAGCGACGGCAGCTACTTCGGCCCGGCCGCGATCGTGAACGCGCACCGCTTCATCTTCGACAGCCGTGACGAGGGCGCGCGCGAGCGCCTCGACATCCTCAACGACGTCGAGGGTGTCTGGCGCTGCCGCACCACCTTCAACTGCACCGACGCGTGCCCCCGCGGCATCGAGGTGACGAAGGCGATCCAGGAGGTCAAGCGCGCCCTGCTCTTCACGCGCTAGGGTTTGCGACTCTCGGGAGTCGAAATACCAAGGCCGCCCCCATCTTCGGATGGGGGCGGCCTTCGTTTACCCGCAGCTCAGCCGATCGATTGATGCTGGAACTCGGCCAGGGATTCCCAGGACCAGGTCAGGCTGCCGTCCGCCAGATCGGCGAGAATGCCCTCCAGCCAACGCAATTCGGCCGCGACGACGGCGCGCCGGTATTCGTCCTCGAGCAGGGTGACGCGGGGTAGGCCGAATTTCCGAGCCTGCTCCATTCCCGTATCGATCTCATCCAGGTTGGCGCGCACGGCATTCGCGCGCCGCTCCAGTTCGGCACGCGCCCGGTCGGGGCCCAGCAACATCAGAAACGACAGGGCCGCAGGGAATTCCGGGAATTCGTTGCGCGGCGTGCTGACCATCTCCTTGATCCAGGCGAGAAAGGCGGTGCGGCCCGCGTCGGTGATCTCGTAGACGGTGCGCTCCGGATACTGCTGGTCGCGGCCGGTCTCGCGGACCGACACCAACCCGGCCTCCTGCAGCCGCGCGATCGTCTTGTACAGCTGCGCCCGCTGGCCCACGTTCACGACCTTGTCCTTGCCCCACTCCTTGATACGGCGCTGGACGGCATAGGGATGCATCGGTTCCAGGTGCAGGATGCCGAGCACCGCCATGGCCAGGGGTGAGCGCTTGAACGGCGTGGCCTGCGTCGATGCTGTCATGGCGGCCATCGTACTAGGTGCCCGAAAACTAGTTTACTCGCACTAGTTGCCAGGCAACTAGTTTGCATGTCACTATTGAGCAGCAGGCGAACCCGACCGGCACCGCACTCCGAAAGGACAGGCAATGAACACCACCAAGGCCACCGACACCGTCAAGATCCACACCGACCACAACACCGAGAAGCGCCTCGGCGACTGGACCCACGCCGACTCCTTCGAGGTGAAGGCCCGCTACGGCAGCGTCGTCATCGACTTGCGCTCGCCCTGGATCGAGGGCGACGAGGAGATCGTCGTCAACGCGAACCTCGACCACGCCATGGTCAAGCTGCTCGTCCCCGAGGACGCGCGCATCGACTACTCCGAGCTGGAGTGGACCGGCCGCGGCAAGGTCAAGGACATGTCCCGCCCGCAGCACGCCACCGGCCGCGTCATCCGCCTGACCGGGTCGAGCACCAAGAGCGAGTTCCGCGTCCACCGCGGCGGCATCGCGGTGCTGTCGGCCTTGTTCAGCCGGGAATTCTTCGAGGACGCCAAGCAGGCCCGCAAGCAGGGCCGCACCCCCACCCTGGTCGACCCGGCCAACGCCCCGCGCTGATCATCTTTCGGTCACCGGCGGCGGCTGCAAACGCCTCCGGCCGACTCCAATCGAAGCACAATGGCCGCTCCCATCATCTCGGTGCGGGCGGCCATTGCCGTGCGCCCGGCCTTCGCCTTCCCGCTCAACGTGCGAGCAATACCCGTCTGCCGGTTGACAGGACGGCCCACACCACCTTGCCGGCCGGCCGACGCGGCACACATCCCCACGAGCTGGCCAGGCGGGCCACGATGTGCAGTCCGTAGTGCCGTGATCCCCCCACTCCGGGTTCCCGCAGCAGCGCCTCGTGCGGGTCGTTGTCCCCGACCGCGACGCAGAATCGGTCGTCGCGCAGTTCCAGACGCAGTTGCATCCCGCCGGGGACCCGACTGTGCAGGAAGGAGTTCTCCACCAGCTCGGTGGCGATCAACAGCGTCGACACGGACCTCCGGCACGTCCCAGCGCACGCAGATCTCCTCGACGAACGTCCTGGCCCGCTGCCCGCACTCCGCGGCCTCGGCCAGTTCCAAGGTCGCCCGGTGCCGCTGCGACCCGCCGCCCGCGGCACGTAGCGCCGCGCTCACGTCGGCGAAGATCGGGAGTCGGACCGCGCTGCGCCGCAGCCAATCTCGCCGGGTCTGGGCGTGGGCGACCAAGTGGATCGGCACGTCCGGCCACTCGCCCACGCGCAGCGCCGCGCTCCTGAAGGCCGTGTAAAGGTCCGGCACCCCCACCAGCAGGTCGTCGAGGATCACCACGACCGCGTTCGGTTCATCGATCGCGAATTTCACGAGCGTATCGCTGAAATTCCGATACCCGGCAGCGGTCAGCTCGCCGCGGGGGTACACCACCGAGCAGCCCTCCCGCTCCCGCGAAGTCCATCGTATTTCCCTGCCACCCGACACTGTTCGATCGCCACCATCGAATCCGCACACGGTCCTCCGGGAACCATGTGGCAAATCTCAGCACAGACACCGAGCCGAGCATCGGAGCAATTGCGCAGCCTGGCCGCTCAGGTAAGCGAATACCCATTCTCGTGGACCGAAATCCTTTATCGCGGATCGACCGTGGAGTCGAATTGTCAATCGCACCGGATACTTTCACCGGCATGCCCGCGATCGGGCAGATTCCGGCCGGGATGCGGCCGACGCCGGGTCGCCGACCTGGGCATACAGCCTCACTACCCGGTTCCGGTGGGCCGGAGAGAAGCCTCCGGGTGGGGTGTGACGACCGCGGCGAATTCGGCGTATTCCCAGGCCGGTACGCAGATTTCGCGGTATTCCTCGCGCCGCCCGGAACAGGCCCACAGCTCCGTCGGTATGACCATGCCCACCGTGGATTCACCGCCGGCGGCCCGCGCGGCACCCAGCCACCGGCGCAGGTGATTCGAATCGATACTGGGCAGATACCGAACCGCCAGATCCCACTCGACCGCGGCGGGCGGCACCGGGGCTCGCAGGGCCGCGACGACGACCGCCGACGGTGCGGCCAATGCCGAATTGCGGGCTTCGCGGCGATTTCGAAGAGCCATATCGGTCTCCCTAGCTGCCGGCATGATTCACGAACGACGTGTCCGGCGTGAACCGTGAGCCGCGCTTCGGGACTCGATGACGTGATTACAGAATACGGCGTCCGCGGATACTTGTCGGCCGCTCGGGAGGGTCGAAATGCACGGGTGCGGGGCCGTTTCCGGTGGCCGCGCGAATCACCTCGGCCGCCGCCTCATGAAGTCGGATGCCTTGGAGGTCGGCGGCTTCGCGCAATATGGCCAGGGCGTCGGCGGCGGAGCTGGAGCGCTGCGATATCAGGACCCCGACCGCCTGGTCGATCGCCGAGCGGGCGGTGAGATCCGCCATCAGCCGGGTGGTCGACTCGGCACGGCGAGTCGAGGCGATCACGGCGGCCAGCAGTGCGCCGACCTGCGCGGCGGTCAGGGCCAGCCTTCGGCACAGAGATTCGTCGAAGGCCCCCGGCTCCGGCGCGTACAGGGCCACCGCGCCGATCGTGCGGTGCGGCACCGGTATCGGCTGCACCAGGATCGAGCGGACGCCGAGCTCGAGCATGCGCGCGGGATACCCTACCCACCGCCGCTCGACTCGGAGCTCCGGGACCATCACGACGCGGCCGGTCGCGATCGATTCCGAGCACGGGCCGATGGGGTGGTCGAGCGGCAGCTCTCCCATCGGCGGTGCCGGGACTCCTCCGCTGTCGGCGATATCGGCGACCACCGCGTGAGTGAGCGTCACCCGGGACATCGTTCGCTCCGGCGCCATCGCGGTGACGAAGTCTGTTATGTCGCAAAGGGATGTCGCGAGATCCTGAGCCGACAGCACGGAGGAGGTGAGTTGTGCCAGCCCAATCGCGAAGCTCTCGGCCCCGACATGCCGAATCATCATGGCGCACACCACCGATCGCGGTTCTTCTGCCGGAAGCCTATTCCGAGGATGGCTCGGCGTCCATGCCGAGCCGGGGGATGATGGTCCCGGTCGTGGTGCGGATCAGTTCCGCCGCTACCGCGGCCAGCTTCATATTGCGATGCTGCGAGGCCGCCCGCAGGATCGCGAACGCCTGCTCACGGTCATAGCGGTTGTCGGCCATGAGAATTCCCAGCGCGCGGTCGATCACCCCGCGCGTCTTCAGCGATTGACGCAGCTGGTCCGCCAGCGCGGTGGCATGCAGGGCCTCGAGGCGTACCGGCAGCACCACACCGAGATGTGCCACGAGCAGGGAGACGGCCTGCCCGATCGACGGGCCGAAGTCGTGCGGCCGACTCGAGTACAGGCACAAGGCGCCGATGGACCCGGCCGCGGTGACCACCGGTTCGGCGGCGAGGGAACGGATGCCGCCGCGGAGTGCGAGGGCGGGATATCCGCCCCACCTGATCTCGTCCGTGAGGTCCGGCACCGAGATGGACTGCTTCCGTGCCAGCGCCTGCAGGCTCGGGCCGCTCCGCAGGCGAACTTCGGCTCGCACCAAGGCTTGCGCACCGATCGTGGCCCCGGCGGCCGCGGCACCGTCCATCGCGATCAGCACACTAGCCGCCGGTCGGCCCGGCAGCATTGCCGAGATGATGTCGCAGGCGTCGCGCAACGACTCGCCGATGTCTTCGCCGGTGGCCAGCAGGCGCATCGTCACATTGACCAAACCCGCGCTGAATTCCAGTGGTGCACCGTCTTTCGCACTCTCGGATGCGGCGTGTCTCGTGTTCAGCACAAGCGGCACGTCCCCTCCAGCACCTGCCGTGCGATGTGGGTCAACGGCACGCTCTCCGCGAATGCGCGGGCTCGCAGCAGGGTCAGCGCCGTCTCCGAGTCACACGCGCACTGCACCGCGACCACACCCACCGCCCGATGTACCTCGGTGCGGAAATCGGCGTCCTCGAACAGCGCCCCGCGCACCGTGTTCCGGGTGCTTACGGCAGCGGTCAGCAGGACGACATTGGCCAGCGCATCGGCCACGCTGTCCGCGATGGCCACGGTCTCGGTGGCCGAGACGGTCTGCGGTGAGAATGCGCACAGCGCGCCGATCCGCCGCGATTCGGCGCGCAAGGCGACGGCCACCAAGGTACGGATACCGAGATCAACTGCGGCCGAACCGAATTCGGGCCAGCGTTCGACGAGTCCGCATCCGGACACCAGCAGGCCGTTGCCACCGAGGGCGATGTCGCGCGCCGGACCGGTGCCGACCACCTCCTCGAGATCGTGCGCCGCTCGCGCGGTGGCATCGGAGCAGATGACGAGCAGCTCGTGCAGGTCGTCGTCGAACAGGGTGATCACCGCGCTATCCATCCGCAGTTCCTCGGCGACCGCGGTCATGAAGCCCGGCCGCGGCTCCGGCGTGCCCTGCTCGGCCCAGCGCCGCAATCGCAGGGCGTAGGACCGGTGCAGCTGGGCGCAGGCGCGGTGCCGGTGCTCCATTCTGCGGTTCAGAGCCGCCATGCGCTCACGGAAGGGCCGCATCGATTCGGGTCGGCGTTCGAATTCCCGCTCGTACTTCTCGGCGAGGGCCGCCGCTCGCGCGGCGCTACTCAGTTCGCGATGGTATTCACGCAGCTCTGCTGTGATCAGATCGCGGATTTCCGCCGACAGCATCTGGAAATTCTAGGGACGTCGTTCGAGGCGCGTCAAATTCCTGTGCCGCAGCCGATTACGATCCTGCGTCCTCCATCAGCAGCACCACGCCGTCGCGCACGCCGTCCAGCGGCGTGCACGTCACGGCGCACACGATCGATCGGCCGATGCGGTTGACCGATGGCGTCACGAGCGGCCCGGCTCGTTCCCCGGTCTTGAGGCAGGCGGCGACGACGTCGTGCAGGCCATCGGTGGGCAGGCCGAAATCCAGGGTGAAGAAGTACTTCTGGCGGACTTCGTCGGCACGCAGCCCCCACAGCTCCTCGGCCCCGCGATTCCAGCTGCGCACCCGCAGATCGCCGTCGAGCACCACGATGCCGGCGTCGATGCTGGCCAGGATGCCTTCCAGGAACATGCGCGTCTCGTCCAGCTCGGCGCTGCGGATGCGCAGCTCCTCGTTCATGGTCTCGAGTTCCTCGTTGCCGGATTGCAGTTCCTCGTTGGTGGTCTCGAGTTCCTCGTTGGTGGATTGCAGTTCCTCGTTGGTGGTCTCGAGTTCCTCGATGCTGGATTGCAGTTCCTCGTTGGTGGTCTCGAGTTCCTCGTTGGTGGATTGCAGTTCCTCGTAGGCGGTTTCCAGCTCCTCGCGTTTTACCTTCACCTCCAGGGCCAGCCGGGTCGCCACGGTGGTGTCGACGAAGGTGACCACCACGCCGACGGCGACATGCTCTTGCGCCCAGAGCGGTTGCACCTGCACATCGAAGTACTGGGTGTCCTCCGGCCCGAGACGCCGTTCCACCGATGTCAGGCGAATGGTGCGCCGCTCGCCGACGGCCTGTTCGATGACCGATCGCAATTCGACCGGTCGGTAAGAAATTTCCAGATCACGCAACGGCCTGCCCACATCGTGCGTGCTCAAGCCGAATAGGTTCCGCATCTGGGCGTTGATGACGGACACCCTGGCCTCGGTGTCCACGCCGAGGACGGCGAGAGGCGCGGTCTCCAAGGCGAGTTCGCTCAGTTGGCGGCGCTTGACGAACCCCTGCACTTCCTGGCCGAGCCCCACATCCAGCCGCGGTGCGATCTGCTGGGCGGGCGCGACGGCGTCGCCGATACGGCGGCGGAAGATGCGCTGGCGCATATCGGCGACCTCGAAGCGCTCACCGTCGGACAGCAGCATCTCGGCCTTGCCGAGGAACAGGAACCCGCCCGGGCGCACCGCGAAATGGAAACGATCGATGATCTGGGCCTGCGCCTCGACATTGAAGTACATCAACGTATTCCGGCAGACCAGCAGATCGAGCCGGGAGATCGGCGCGTCGCGGGTGATGTCGTGGCGGCCGAAGATCACGCGGCGGCGCAGGTCGGACCGGAAAAGGAACTTGTCGCCGTTGGGCTCGAAGTAGCGCCCGCGCAGCTCCGGTGAGAGCGGTTCGAGCGCCTTCGCGCTGTACAGGCCCGACCGGGCTTCGCGCAGCGCTTCCTCGTCGACATCGGTGCCGTAGATCTTGACCCGTTTCACGCAGTCGTCGATCCCGAGCACCTCGGCGAACGCGATCGCCAGCGAGTACGCCTCCTCCCCGCTCGAGCAGCCCGCGCTCCAGATCCGGATCTCACCATCGGGACCGGCGTCCGTGACCAGTTCCGGCACGATCTCGCGCTGCAGATACCGCCAGGCCTCGACATCGCGGAAGAGGCTGGTGACATTGATCAGGATGGTGTTGAACAGGTTCCGGAACTCGTCGGCGTTGCTCTCCAGGTAATCGCGGTAGTCCAGGTGGTCGGGGATGCCGACCTCGTGCATCCGTTTGAGAATGCGCCGGGCCAGTGAAGTGCGCTTGTAACCGGTGAAATCGAATCCGCGGGAGTCGCGGATGAAGATCAGCAGATCCTCCAGCCCGTCATCGGCCTGCTCGACCGGGTCGGAAGGCTCGCCCACCATCAGCTCATCGGAGTCGGTCACGTATTACTTCCTTCGACCAGGCCGCTGACGACCTCCGCGATATCCGCCAGCGGCAGAATGAAATCCACCGCACCGGTCTTCACCGCCGCCTCGGGCATGCCGCTGAATTCCGCCTCCTCCGGATCCTGCACGATCACCGTTCCACCTCGCGATTTGATCGCGGTGACACCCATCGAGCCGTCGCTGCCCGACCCCGTCAGCACGCAGGCGATGGCTCGCGGACCGTACGCCCCGGCCACCGACTCGAACAAGAGGTCCGCCGAGGGGCGCACGAAATGCACGAGTTCGGAACTCGACAGGGCGAGCACGCCGTCGGGTCCGACGAGCAGATGGTAGTTGGGCGGCGCGATATAGACGGTGCCGGGCACGACCCGCGTGTCGGCCGCGGCCAGCTGCACGGGCAACGCCGAGCGACGCCCGAGGACGTGGGCGATGATCGTCTCGTGCCGCCGATCCAAGTGCTGGACGATGAGTACCGGGACGGGGAACCGCGATGGCAGGTGGGCCAGCAGGTGACTCAGCGCGGTGATGCCGCCCGCCGACGACGCGATCGCGACGACACCGTAGCCCTCGGCGGGCGGGAGGGGGCGGGGGTCGTCGTTCATCGTCTCAGCCTATCCCGGTCGGTCGCGGGAATGGTCGACCCTCACAGCTCTGGCCGATCACACTGTGTCACATACGAATTCAGTAACTTTGAAACCCATCTTAGACACCCGGACCGGCGACGGGAATCGGTGCGCGAGGCAGGGGACGCGCCGTCGCACTTCGACCTCTCGAATGCCGCCGCCACGGACGCCGCACACATCGATGGCAATGGGGCGAAAACCATATCGACCTCCAAGCCCGTACTACAACGGATCAGGAGCCGCGCTTCGGGACTCAGAGGAACCCTTCGGACTATACGCTGAACTCCCGAATCCGCCGAAGCTCCGATCCGCGCCGCTATCAGCGGAAATCGAACCGATCAACCACGAATCACCGGGCCCGCCGAGCGGTCGGGCTGTCTACCCGCACTCGGTGCCAGCGCCTCCGCACCGGCGAGCGGTCCGCGACAGCTTGGCAATTTGTACAGCTCGAGCACCCTTTGTTGTCTGGATCACATCACAGTGATTGCATCGAGGTATGTTCACCGAGGCTCAGCTGTATTCGCCGGTCACCCGAGGGGCCGACGGCGACGTGACCGTGCACCTGAGCGATGAGCATCCGGGGGTGCACGATCCCGACTACCGGGCTCGACGCAATGCCATCGCCGCTCTCGCACTCGGCTACCGGCCGGGCGCGCCGGTGCCGCACATCGACTACACCGACGAGGAGCAGGAGGTGTGGCGGATCGTCTCCGCCGAATTGGCGCGCAGACGGGAGCGCTACGCGTGCACCGAGGTGATCGAGGCGGCCGGACGGCTGGGGCTGCCCGCCGACCACATTCCGCAGCTGGACGAGGTCTCCACCAAACTGGTTCCGCTCACCGGATTCCGCTATGTCCCGGCTGCCGGGCTGGTGCCGCTGCGGGAGTTCTTCGGCTCCTTCGCCGATCGGACCTTCCATTCCACCCAGTACATTCGGCACCACTCCGCGCCGCTCTACACCCCCGAACCGGATGCGATTCACGAAATCCTCGGCCACGCCAATCAATTGGCGAGCCCACGCTTCGCGGCGCTGTACGAGACGGTCGGTGCGGCGGTGGCGCGGATCGAGACCGAGCGGGCGCTGAAATTCCTGGCCGACGTGTTCTGGTTCTCGCTCGAGTTCGGCGTGCTGCGCGAGCAGGGCGAAGTCCGTTGCTACGGTGCGGGATTGCTGTCGTCCTACGGTGAGATCGAGGAGTTCCGGGAGGCCGACCTGCGGCCGCTGGACATCCACGCCATGGGCACCATCGTCTACGACATCACGCACTATCAGCCGGTGCTGTACTGCGCCGAATCCATCAGCGAGATAGAGGATGTGGTCGGCGGCTTCTTCGAGACCATGACCGATGACACGGTCGCTCGGCTGGTGAGCGTGAAGCCGGTTTAGAGGGGCATACCGGCTTCCAGGAACTCCATGACCCGGAGGATCTGTTCCGACCCGAAGCTGCCCGCCTGGTCGACGAAGCCGATCATGGCGCCGCTGAGCGCTCCGGCGAAGACCCGCACCTCGAACTCGTGCGCATCGCGGCCGGTGCGCTTCGCGACCAGGTCCGCGATCAGGCCGACGCTGCGTTCCAGCTCCATGGCGACCGCGCCGCGCAACTCGGGCACCGAGTACAGGATCTCCACCCGCTGCTTCTCGAAATCGCGTTCCTCCTGGCTCATTGCCGCGAAGGTCTCGATGGTGGCCTGCCGGAAGGCGGCCAGGACCGAGAGGCCCGCGGGTTGCGCCTCGAAGGCGGCGATCATCATCGGGTCCAGGTCGTCGGCCAGCGCCACCTGTTCCTTGGACGGGAAGTAGCGGAAGAACGTGCTGGGCGAGATGTCGGCCGCGGCCGCGATCTGCTCGACCGTGGTCTCGGTGTAGCCCTGTTCGCGGAACAGCCGGAAGGCCTCGGTGCGAATGGTGCGGCGGGTGCGTTCCTTCTTGCGTTCGCGCAGGCCGCCCCCGGCCACGGTCTTGGCCGGGGCCGGGGGCGTCGCGGAGGCGGTGTCAGCCGACATGAACCGATTGTCCTGTATCGAGATCGGCGGTCGCGACCGGAGCCTTGCCCCGGATCACGAAGGCGGCCAGGATCGCCGCCACCGCGCAGATGGCGGCACAGACCCAGAGCATGGCGCTCATGCCGTCCACGAAGGCGCTCTGCACGTGGGACAGCAGGGCCGGGTCGCCGAGCTTGCGGGCCACGCCGACACCGGCATTGACGCCGTCGGAGACGGGTTCGCGGTTCAGATCGCCGAGGCTCGAACGGTATTGGGTGGACAGGATGGTGCCCAGGATGGCGACGCCGATCGTGCCGCCCGCCTGCCGGAGCGCCTGCAGCAGCGCCGATCCGGAACCGGCCCGCTCGGGAGTGAGATCGTTCATGGCGTACGCCATGGCCGACGGCATGACGAATCCCATTCCGACGCCGAGCAGGACGATGCCGCCCGCCGCGAAACCGTAGCCGCTGTCCACGGTGATCATGGCGGCCATGCCGATACCGGCGGCGAGTAGGACGAATCCGGAGACGAGCACCGCGCGCACCCCGATCTTCGGGAGCAGCTTGTCGACCAGCCGGGAACCGATGAGCAGACCGCCGATGAGCGGCAGCAGGCGCAGGCCGCTGCCCAGCGCGTCCGCGCCGAGCACCGCCTGGAAGTACTGCGGCATGGTGAAGAACAGGCCGAACATCGCGAAGTTGACCAGCACCATGAACACTGTGCCCCAACGGAATCCGGGCTCGCCGAAGAGTCCGAGATCGACCAGCGGGTGTGCGGTGCGACGCTGCCACAGCGCGAAGGCCCCGCCCAGCACCACACCGGCGGCAATGGCCGTCCAGGCCAGCGGATCACCCCAGCCCTCCTGGCCGCAGCGAATGAAACCGTAAGTGATGCCCAGCATTCCGGCCGCCGACAGCACGGCTCCCGGCACATCGATGCGGAAGCGGTTCGCGCTCTTGGATTCCGGGACCAGCAGGGCCACCGCGGTCGCACCGACGATCACCAGCGGCACGTTCAACAGGAAGGCCGAGCCCCACCAGTAGTGCTGCAGCAACCAGCCGCCGACGATCGGTCCGAGCGGCAGACCGATGGCGGTCGAGGTGATCCAGATGGTGATGGCGCGCTGCCGCTCCCCCGGCTCCGGAAACAGCGTGGGCAGCACCGACATCGACAGCGGCATCATGACCGCGGCCCCCAGGCCGAGCACCACGCGGCCCGCGATGAGCGCGCCGGAGGAGGTGGCGAAGGCGCACGCCGCCGAGGCGACGCCGAACAGCAGCAGCGCCGCGAGCAGGAACTTCTTACGCCCGTACCGGTCGCCGAGGGCACCCGCCGGGAGCATGAACGCGGCCAGCGCCAGCGTGTAGGCGCTGCTGAACCACTGCAGCGCGGAGGTGTCGGCGTGCAGGTCGACCGCGAGGGTCGGCAGGGCCACGGTCAGCACTGTCACATCGAGACCGATGGTCAGCATGGCGACGGCCAGGGCTCCCAGCGCCAGCCAGCGGCGCACTCCCTCAGCTTTCATGACAGGTCCAATCATTTGCGAGTTTCTCGATAATGAGAGAGTCTCTCATTTTGTAGAGACTGTCAATACTTGTCGCGACATGAGTGCCGGGCACTGCTACCGTCATGCGGTCCGTTTTGAGATCGATGACCCCCCAACGGGTCTGGACAGTTAAGGCACGAAATGACCGACCAAGCAACAGAATCCGCTCCCGAGACCCCGCTGCATCTGCAGGGCCGGGACGCCGTCATCGCCGCCGCCGCGCCGGAGGACTGGCGCGAGGGCGCCCCCGACTACCACCTGAGCAAGGAAGTCATTCCGGTCGAGCGCAGCACCCAGCACGCGCCGGATTCGTTGGAGCACATCGTCGAAGAGCTCGTGAAGGTCTTCGAGATGGAGGTCTCGCACAAGAAGGATCCGGCCAAGTGGGTCTCGCTGGTGGCCGAGCACTACCGCGGCCGCGTCAACGGCGGACCGTGGCAGGATGCCGAGGAGTTCGCCCGCATCGGCTCCTACAACATCCTGATCGGTGAGAACCCCTTCTACGACGTGCAGGGCGAGAGCTTCGAGTCCTCGCACGACATCTTCCACACCGCCTTCCCCGGCGGCTTCTTCTGGGAGGTGCTCGAGGTCCTCTCCGGCCCGCCGACCGTCGCCTTCAAGTGGCGGCACTGGGGTCGCTACGAGGGTGAGTACAAGGGCCACCAGCCCACCGGCGAGCTCATCGAGATGACCGGCATCACCATTGCCAAGGTCTCCGATGACCTGCGCATTCTCGAGCTCGAGCACTTCTACGACAACAACAAGCTGCTCGGCCCGCTGGCCCACGGCTGCCCGGTGAACCACACCGCGAACTAGCCTCCGCGCCAACCGGTCCGGTCGGCGATAAAGTCGGGCTCGATGATCATCCGCAGGTATCCGCATCGAGCAGCGGGCGCGGCCACCGGCCGCGCCATCCTTCGTACCGCCGCGACCTCGGTGGCCGGGCTGGCCGCCTTCACCGCGGTCGCCTTCGGACCGCTACCCGGTACCGTGTCGGCCCAACCGTCAACGACGACAACGCCGTTCACGACACCCAATACCGACGGCTGCCCGAACAAGACCTCCCCGCCGCCGCCCATCGACACCTCCGAGGTGCCCGAGCCCGGCCATTCGGCTCCGGCCGCGCTGCCGATCCCGGACCCGCCGATCGGGGGCAAGGCGCTGGGCGGATGCGGGGTGATCCTGCCGTCGGGGGCCGGGGCGGTGCCGGAGGGGATTTCGGCCACCGCGTGGGAGGTGGCCGATCTCGATACCGGACGGGTGATCGCGGCCAAGGATCCGCACGGGCGCTACCGGCCCGCCTCCACCATCAAGGTGCTGCTGGCCTCGGTGGCGATTCCCGCGCTGGATCTGAACAAGACGGTGACCGGCACCCAGGACGACGCCAATGCCGACGGCACCCGGGTCGGTATCGGACCGGGCGGGCACTACACCAACAAGCAGCTGTTCCAGGCCCTGATCATGGCGTCGGGAAACGATGCGGCACACGCCATCTCGACCCAGCTGGGCGGGGACGACGCGACCGTCGCCAAGATGAACGCGCTGGCGAAACAGTTGCAGGCGTTGGACACCCGCGCCGCCACGCCCTCAGGATTGGACGGTCCCGGCATGAGCACCTCGGCCTACGATCTGGCGCTGCTGTTCCGGCACGCCATGACGCTGCCGCTGTTCGCCGAGCTCATCCACACCGAGCAGGTGGACTTCCCCGGTTTCCCGGCGGATCCGAAAAACCCTGACGACAAGGATCATCCGGGCTTCCCCATCGCCAATGACAACCACCTGCTCTACGAGTACGACGGCGCGATCGGCGGCAAGACCGGCTACACCGATGACGCGCGGCAGACCTTCGTGGCGGCGGCCGAGCGCAACGGGCACCGCTATGTGGTGACGCTGCTGAAGGCGGATGTGCGGCCGTTCCGACCGTGGGAGCAGGCGGCCAAGCTGCTCGACTACGCCTTCGCGCTGCCCGCCGGGGCGAGCATCGGGAGCATGCCCGACGCGTCGGGGAAGACGCCGAATTCGTCTGTGGCGCTGGCCAGTCCACCGGCCACGGAGGAGATTCCCGGGGGTGATCTGCGCGGGGATGAAGTCACGGACAATGGACCGCTGCGCGAGATCCTCATCGTCGGCGGCGTGATCCTGGTGGTGGTGCTGCTCGTGGCCGCACGCCTACTGAGCCGCCGACGCCGATAGTTCAGCGGCGGCGCATCGAAAGCAGTGTCGCCGCAAGGGCTCCCGCGCCGAAGAACATCGCGCCCTTGCTCGCGGAGAGTTCGGCGATCGAGGATCGGGGCCGGATGATGGCCGGTCCCGGGGCCGGAATGTCCGCGGGCACTTCGTTCTCCGACGCCGTGGCGGCCCAGGCGGTGGCGAACAGAATGATGCGGGCGGTGAAGTAGCTGAAGACCATCAGCCCGATGATGGGTCCGAAGACCGCCCCGGCGGGACCGTTGATCACCGACTTCAACAGCACCGAGGCCAGCTGCTTGAACGCCTCGAAGATGATCGCCGCGATCAGCGCCGCCTTCGCCGCGCTGCGGAAGGTGACCGGGTGCCGCGGCATGCGCGCGATGATCCACACGAAGACCGCCCAGTTGGCGAGGATGGCCAGCACCAGCGACGCCACCGTGAGCAGGGCCTGCACCCAGCCCGACTCGTGCACGTGCAGGCGGTTCAGCAGCGTGTGGATCAGGCCGCTGGAGGCCAGCACCGACAGGGCGATCGAGATATTGAACGCCAGGAACAGTCCGACCATGGCCAGCAGATCGGAACCCTTGGTGACGAACCAGTTCCGCGGCTTGAACGGCTGATCCCACTGCTCGGTGAGCGCGGCCCGCAGGTTCGCTATCCACCCCAACCCGGCGTACAGACCGGTCGCCAGACCGATGGTGCCCACCCCAGCCCGCGACTCCACCGCCTGGTGGATCAGGTCGTTGATGGAGTCGCCGGCCGAGCCCGGAATGTTCTCCACGATCTTGTTCTGGATATCGGTGAGCAGCTGCGGATTTCGCGACAGCACGAAGCCCGCCACCGCGAAGCCCACCATGAGTAGCGGAAACAGTGCCAGCACCGTGAAATACGTGATGCCCGCGGCGTAGTAGTCACCGCGCTGGCGCTGATAGCGCCCGCCCGCGCGCACCACGTGATCCAGCCAGGGGCGGCGCTGGATCTGCCGTTCGATCCACGCCTTCACATTCCCCACGACCTGCCCGAACACCGCCACCTCCGCACGCCCGTCGCGCGCGGCCGCCTGGTCAGCGGGCCAGGAAGCCCACCCGGTCGTACACCTGCGCGAGAGTCTTCCCGGCGACCTCCCGCGCCCGCTCCGCCCCGGCGGCGAGGATGCGATCGAGTTCGCCCTGGTCAGACATGTATTCTTCCACCTTCGCGCGCAGCGGTGTCACGAACTCGATGAGCGCGTCGGCGGTATCCGATTTGAGGTCACCGTAGCCTTTACCGGCGTAATCCTGTTCGAGCGTCACGACCGGAGTGTCGGTCAGCGAGCTCAGGATGACCAGCAGGTTGCTGATGCCCGGCTTGGTCTCCGGGTCGTAGCGGATCTCGCGCTCGGTGTCGGTGACCGCGGAGCGGATCTTCTTGGCCGAGATCTTGGGATCGTCGAGCAGGTTGAGCAGGCCCGCGTCGGTGGTGGCCGACTTGCTCATCTTCGAGGTGGGATCCTGCAGGTCGTAGATCTTGGCGGTGCCGGTCACGATGTGCGGCTCGGGCACCACGAAGGTCTTCTTGTAGCGAGTGTTGAAGCGCTGCGCCAGGTTTCGGGTCAGCTCCAGGTGCTGGCGCTGATCCTCGCCGACCGGCACCAACTGGGCGCGGTAGAGCAGGATGTCGGCGGCCATGAGCACCGGATAGGTGAACAGGCCGACGGTCGCGTTGTCCGCACCCTGCTTGACCGACTTGTCCTTGAACTGGGTCATGCGCCCGGCCTCGCCGAAGCCGGTGATGCAGTTCAGCACCCACGCCAGCTCGGCGTGCTCGGGCACCTGCGACTGCACGAACAGCGTCGACTTCTTGGGGTCCAGGCCCAGCGCCAGCAGCTGCGCCGCCGACACCTTGGTCCGCTTGCGCAGCTCCTTGGGATCCTGCGGCACCGTGATGGCGTGCAGGTCCGGGATGAAGTAGAAGGCGTCGTAATCGTCCTGCAGACGCACCCAATACTGCAGCGCGCCAAGGTAGTTGCCGAGGTGGAAGGAATCGCTGGTGGGCTGGATTCCGGACAGTACCCGCTGCTTACGCTCAGCGGTCGGCTCAGAACTCGACATGCCCTGATCTTCGCATGTCGGCTAGGCCGAGTTTCTGGCCACCCAATTGCGCGGATCCACGCCCGGCATGCTGGTGCGGCCGGATCCGACCAGGCGCTGTTCGCGGCGGGTGGCCAGCTTGTAGAGGGGGTAGCTGGGACCGGTCATGGGCGTGGTGAGCGGGTTGCCGACCAGAGGCGGGGAGAGATGGGCGGTGCGGATGCCGCGGGCCAGGCCGCGGAAGGCGAGCTCCTCGCGGATACCCCAGCGCAGCTCGTACATGTCGCGGATGCGCTTGGGCAGGCTGCCCTGGACCAGCAGGGAGAAGCCGGACAGCGCCTGCTGCATGGGCATCGGCAGCGGGTGGGCGATGCGCTGGCCCATGAGATAGGAGCCGACCAGCTTCGCCTCGTCGGTGAGGAAGGGCTCGTCGGAGGCCAGGTAGCCGTCGAAGTAGTCGCGGAATTCGCGGTAGGTGTAGGGCGCGGCGCTGCGCGGCATGCCGAACAGCTCACCCCAGCGCACGTAGTCCTGGTAGAGGCCCTCGCGCTCGGTCGGGGTGAGGCGGCGGACCAGCAGATCGTGCATGACCTCGGCGGAGTCGAAGGTGAAGGCCATGGTCATGAACATCAGGTGCGGGTCGTGCGCGGAGTAGTGGGTGCCCGCCGGATTGGCCGCGCCCGCGTCCTCGGGCAGCGCGCCCTCGACCGGGGCGTGGCGCTTGCGGGTGAAAGCCCGTGCGCGGTCGGCCTCTTCGCGGGTGCCCAGCGAGACGGCCTCGAACATGCGGCCGGTGAGGGCGAGCCGGGTGTAGGGCGTGGTCCGATGCTGGGTGTTCTCGGCGGTCCCGACATAGAGCAGCGGATGCACCGCGCCGATCACCAGGGCCCGCTGGCCGTAGGTGAGTCCGACCGCGCGCTTGCGCATGACCCTGCGGATCATCGAGTCGTCGGAGAAATAGCCACTCTGAGCCGCTCGTGCAGGCATCGTTGCCTCCCATCGGGTGTGATGCGAACCGCATCTGGAAACAGAGTCCCCCAGATATCAACTTCTGGCAAGACCTTCTGCCAGAATCGCCGCCGTGCCAGAATCGGTTCGTGACCGGGCAACGGACCTACGGCGGCATTTCCGCGGACGAGCGGCGCACGCAACGCCGGGCCGCCCTGCTCGACGCCGCACTGGACATCCTCGGGACCCAGGGCATCGACAAGCTCACCGTCTCCGCCCTCTGCTCGGGCGCGGGTCTGAACGAGCGCTACTACTACGAGAACTTCGACAGCCGCGACGCGGTGCTCTCGGCGCTGTTCGACGGCATTGCCGAGGAACTGGCCGCCGCCCTGCTCGCGGGCGTGACCACCGCCCCCGACGATCCGCGCGCCAAGGCGCACGCCGCCATCACCGCGGGCATCGGCGTCCTCACCGACGACCCCCGCAAGGCCCGGGTGGCCCTGCTGGTCAGCTCCGCGACCCCCGAATTACGCACCCGCACCACGCACACCATCAAGGCCTTCGCGAATCTCGTTGCCGCCGAGGGCATCGACTTCTACGGCCTCACCGAGGGCGACCCGAACCCGGTCATCGGCTTCCGCGCCACCTACCTCGTCGGCGGCCTGGTGCAGACCCTCACCGCGTGGCTCCAGGGCGACCTGCCCATGACCCGCGACGAGCTCATCGACGCCACAACCGATGTTTTCGTGCTGCTGGGTGAGGATCTGGCGCGGGAGATCCGGCGCTGATCCGCTCGGAGATCCAGGACGGAATCTCGGTGCGCGGGAACAACTCCAGCTCGCGGCGTAGGTTTTCGGGGGTGGGCCGGGGCATCCAGTCGGGGACCTCGGTGGCGGAGAAATCCGGGGTGTAGGTGTCGGCATCGGTGATGGCGATGCTGCCCGCGAGCCAGGTACCCGCGTTCGGGTCGTAGGCGACGCGCTTGTGTTCGGCGAGCAGGTTCAGCAGCAGTTCGGTGGGGCGCACGTTCTGCGCACCGTCGTAGCGCTTCACCTGGATGCCGGCCGCGCCCTCGCCGCCGACATTGAAGGCCCACAGCAGCGCGAAATCCCAGACACCGCCGATGATTTCGACCGCCTCGGTGACCAGGGCGCGCTCGACCACCGCCACCTCACCCTGCGCGGGCTTCCAGGTTTCCCAGCGCGCGCCGATGCCCTCGGCGCCCCACTGCTGATTCACCTTGCCGATCATCTTCTGGATGGAGTCCGGCGGTGTGGTGTCGGCGAACAGGACGATGTCGACGCCGCTGATCTCGGGGATGCCCGAATCGCTCGCCAGCTGCCGCACATGACCGGAGCGGATGGCATGCACGTAGGCGTTCATCTTCTGCCGGAAATCCTCGGTCAGCTCGAAATCGCCGCCGTACCGGTACGACCGCTCCTCCACCATGGCCAGCAGTAGCCGGCCGTCGGGCCCCGCGGCCACCTGATCGATCCGGTCGTGCTCCTCGACGGTCATAAGCCCTCCCACTCCCCTTGTCTGCCAAGCACGTTAGCCGATGCCACCGACAGCATCAGCGCACCAGCGCCACCACGGCACCGCCGTCCGGGGATTCGGCATAGCAGTGCGCCTCACCGACCGCGAACCGCACCTCGGTCCCGGGCTTGTCCGGAATCGATTGCATCCAGCGGACTTTGCTGGTCCGCGCGTCGATGGCGCGCACGGTGCGGGCGGCCAGCAGATAGAACGCACCAGCCGCCACGTATCCGGCCGCGTCGACGGCCTCGCCCTTGTCGGAGACGGTGAGGCTCCACAGTGGAGCGGTGTCGCCACCGGGACGCATGGCATGCAGCTTCGAACCGTCGCACAGGTAGTAGGTGTCGCCCGAACCGAAGACCGTGTCGGCCGGATAGGACAGCGCGGGCGTATTCCACAGGGCGGTACCGGTTTTCGGATCCAGCCCCGAAATGGTGTGCAGCCCGTCGGTGGCCAGGACCGCCCCGTCGACCAGGCCGGAGGCGACGGTCGTGGCGTAGACGCCGGAATCGCCCGGACGGGACCAGACGGTCGCGCCGGTCTCGGGATCGAGTGCGGTGAGGGTGCCGCCGCGCCCGCGACCCTGGTTGTACAGGTACGGCCCGCTGTCGGGGACGTAGAGCACCTCACCGTCAGCGGGCGCCTGCCAGCGCACGCTCTTGGTGCGCATATCCACGGCCCACACTTCACGCCCGCCCTTGCCGGGTCCGGAGGCGATCAGGTACAGCACCGAGTCCCGAATTCCGAACGCCCCGTCGAGGGCGATTCCCTCGGGCGCGTCGAAGGACCACTTCCGTTCCCCCGAGGCCATATCCACCGAAACGGCCCGAGCCGCATCCGATTCGGTCCCGCAGACCGTCAGCACCCCGTTCCGCACGCACGAGCGTTGACTGATTCCGCTCGCGGTGATCGGCAGCCGCCAGATTTCCCGCCCACTCGTGGCCTCGATTCCCGTCAGCCCCGCATCGGTTTCGACCACCACCGCGCCGGACCCATACCGCAGTCCCAGCACGCCGCCGTCGACCGTGCGCTCCCAGTCGATGCTGCCCGAGGCCGCGGTCGCCACGGCCGCGCGCGGCGCGGCACAGGCCGAGACCACCCCGGTCGCGAGCAGAATCGCCCCGTCGCGCAACACTTTTCGACGATTGATCAAGGCCCTACCCCGCTCGCTGGACACACTGTCAGCCGACTATAGGGGTAAGCGGACTCTCTTAAATACAAAACCGCCCGGCCTTTTCGCGGTGAAAAGGCCGGGCGGTCTACCGAACCGCGGTCAGCTCGCCGCGCCGGTCTTCGGGTCCAGCGGCAGCGCGGGCTGCGCCGTCCCCTTGAAGTCGAACAGCGCGTCCAGAGTCCCGGCCTGCTCGTCGAAGGAGTCGTCGCCGATGCGGCCGATCTTCCAGTTGTCCTCGATGAACTTCAGGATCGAGGTCTGGTCGGTCAGGCCGTGATCGACGAAGTTGGCCTTGGCGAAGGGCGAGACCACCAGCAGCGGAACGCGCTGGCCATAACCGCAACGGCCCTGGTACTTGGCCGGTTTCGCCTTCGGGTCACCACAGGTGCCGGGCGCGGTGATGCCGTCCTGCTCGGAGGCGGAACTCATGACCAGCTTCGGGGCCGCGTGGTCGTACCAGCCGTCGGAGTCGTCGTAGGCGATGACCACCGCGGTGTCCTTCCACTCCGGCAGCTTCTGCAGGTGGTTGATGGTCTCCACCAGGAACTGCTGCTCGTCCAGTGGATCCGAGTAGAGCGCGTGGCCGTCCTGATAACCGGCGGCCTTGAGGTAGCTCACGGCGGGCATATTGCCCTTGTCGGCGGCGGCCCAGAAGTCGGTCAGGTCGTACTGGTGGTTGGCCTGATCGGTCTGGCCGATTTTGTCGACCGAGGTCGGCGGCAGGTGGTGCGGGTTGGCCGTCGACGGGTAGTACTGGAACGGCTCGTGGTGCGGGATGTAATCGCCCTTGGTGCCGAAGGGCAGCGCGCCCTCCTTGCCGGTGCCGCCGAGCGCGACGCCCACATTGTGGGTCGAGCCGCAGACGGCCTTGCCGTCCTTGGTCTCGGTCGGCTTGAAACCCGCCTCGAAGAAGCCCCAGGTGACGTTCTTCTTGTTCAGCAGGTCACCGACATTCGTTCCGGTCAGCTGCACGGTGTCGCGCGAGGAGCAGTCGTCGCCGTAGGGCTGCGGGTCGCCGACCACGGTGCCCTGGCCGTTGCCCGCGTTGGGCAGCACGGTGTCCTCGGGGAAGGGCTGGCCGGGCTTCGGCGGCTCCATCTTGGTGACGCCGTGGGTCTGGCCCGCGACCAGGTTCAGCGCGCCGACCGTGGACGGGCCGAAGGTGGTGGTCCACGAGTTGTCGCTCATGGCGTAGTGCTGCGCGTAATTCCACAGCGCGGTCACCGAATTGCCGTCGTAGTAGTCCATGACCAGACCCTGCGGGCCGTAGATCGGCGCCTTGCAGTCCTTGCCCTCGGACACATTGGTGTGCTCGACGAACTGGTCCATCTTGCCGTTGTTCAGGGCGAGCTGCTCGTCCTTGTACTCGTGGTCCTGGTCGCAGGTGATCTGCTGACCGGCCCCGCCGAGGCGCACCGGCTGCGCCTTGTTGGGGTTCTTGGTGAGCAGGTCCGGGGTGAGACCGTCGATCTTCGGCGTGTTCGGCAGCGCGGTGAACTTGGTGCCGTCGGTGTTGGCGGCGTTCGGGTAGGTGCCGAAGTAGTGATCGAAGGAGACGTTCTCCTGGAAGATCACCACCACGTGCTTGATCGGGGTCGCGGTGTCGGGGTCCGCGCCGGCCTTGTCGGTCGTCGACGAACACGAGGTGGCGCTCAGCGCGAGCAGCGCGGCGAACGCGGCGGCGGCGCGGCTTCGTTGGCCGAAGCGACGAACCGAGGCGGGCATGGAACCTCCAGGGCGAAACCGGATCGCGAAAACCGCGATCGCATAGGCGAACCATTGCAGCGTCGCTGACACCCCTGTTCGACCGCAGGTTAACGAGAGGGGAAGATCCGATGAATCGCGAATCCTGTGAGTCGGGTTCAGGAAACCTGTGAGTCGTCGTCCAATGCCAGTGGCACGACCGGCAATCCGGGCGGGGTGGCGTCCTGCAGGACCACCCGGAACGGGATGCCGCGCTTGTCCCAGGAGGCCGCGGCATCGGTCATGGCCTCGGCGAACCAGGCGCGTTCGGCGGGCTGCTGGTCCAGCATGAGCGCCGCGTTGCGCACCACGACCACGTATCCCATTGCGGCCTCGCCGAATTCGTCGAGGTCGCGCAGGCATTCGTCGAAGGCGTCCTTGTTCTCGCCGAAGTAGTAGGGGAATTGGAAGGCGGCGGCGAACTCGTCGAAAACCTGGGCGACGGTGCGCATCTTGCGGCCCCGCACCTCCCGGGCGACGTAGCCCTCGGGGATTCGGTAACGGACGCCGGAGAACTCGGCCGCGCCGAGGGGCAGCACACCGAGCACCGGGGCGGGTGCGCGGCGGGCCTGGGCGGCGGTGGCGGTGGCCCGGCCGGATTCGGCCGGGGCGGAGAGGAACTGCGAGAGCGGCATGGGCTCTGTCATGTCAGCGCATCCTCGTGAAGGTCTTGTAGTGGTCCCCCGTGTAATAGGCCGAACCGTCGCTGCCGGTGACGATGCGCTCGGCGTCGCGACCCTGACCGCGTTGCTTGGGATTGACGTCCCATTCCTGATAACTGATGGCCTTGCCGGACGAATCCTTGCGCGGCAGGGTGCCGTCGCGGTTGTTCCAGGTCTCGCCGCCGTGCGTGCCGGGCGCGTTGGCCGAATCGGGCCAGCGCCCGGCGTCGATCTCGACCAGTGTCGCGTAGGCGCGGTCCGGGACACCGGCCACCTTGGTGGGCGCGACGGATCGATCGACGATGCCCGGCGTGGTGCCGCCCGGCTTCGCGGTCACCCGGACCGTGGAGGTGGCAACGGCCTTGGCGCCGTTGCTGTCTCGATGATCGTTGGATTTGGCGGCCAGGAACGCTACAAGCAGCACCAGCACCGCCGCGCCCAGCGTGAGCCAGGCGCGGGTCTTCTTGGAGACGTTCATCGGTACTGCACCGTCACCGGCGCGTGGTCGGACCAGCGTTCGGCGTAGGTGGCGGCCTTCTCCACGACGGCCTGCTTGGCGCGGGCTGCGATATCGCCGCGGGCCAACTGGTAGTCGATGCGCCAGCCGGCGTCATTGTCGAAGGCGCGGCCGCGGTAGGAGTGCCACGAGTACGGGCCGGGGACTCCGGGGTGCAGGTCGCGCACCACGTCGCGGTATCCGGCGGCGATCATGGACGAGACCCAGGCGCGTTCTTGCGGCAGGAAGCCCGCGTTCTTGACGTTGCCCTTCCAGTTCTTGATGTCGAGTTCGGTGTGGCCGATATTCCAGTCGCCCATGATCACGAACTCACCGGGATGGGCGAGCATGCGCGCGGCGATGGCGTCGAGGAAGCGGTACTTCTCGTCCTGCATCGGGGTGTCGGCCTCGCCGGTGTGGACGTACACGCTGGCGATGGTGAGGTCGTCGAAGTCGGCCTCGATATAGCGGCCCAGGGTGGCGAATTCCTCGACGGGAGTCCAGGTTCCGTCCGCGAGCAGGCCGACCCCGACGCGCACCGCGTCCGGTTCCTTGCGGGACAGAATGGCCACGCCCGCGCGGCCCTTCAGACCCGGCTCGGCATGGCTCAGGAACCATCCGGCGTCCAGCGCGGGTGCTAGCGCCTTTCTGGTTTGCTCATCGGTCGCCCGCGTCTCCTGCAGGCAGACGATATCGGCCTCGGTAGCGGCCAGCCAGTCGAGCAGTCCCTTGCCCGACGCGGCACGCACCCCATTGACGTTGCACGTACTGATGATTTTCGCCACTTCACGACCGTACAATGCGGCTTACCGACTCTCTTCACGGACATCGAGGTCCAGGAAGGGGTGACGACGATGACGTCAGGCACCACCAAGCCCATCGCCCCGCCCGCGCCCATTCGCGCGCTCCACACCGGCTCCGGTGAACCACTGCTCCTGTTGCACGGATTCATGATGTCCCCGCATTGCTGGGAGCAGGTCGCGCAACGCATGTCCAGCCATTGCGAAGTGTTCGCTCCGGCCTTCGCCGGGCATTGGGGCGGGCCCGATTTCGACGGCTGGTATCTCGATGTCAGTGCCCTTGCCGACCGCGTGGAGGACCAGCTCGACGAGATGGGCTGGCGCACCTGCCATATCGCGGGCAATTCGCTCGGCGGCTGGGTCGGCTTCGAACTCGCGCGCCGCGGCCGGGCCCGCACGCTGACCGCGATCGCCCCGGCGGGCGGCTGGCAAACACCGTCCGCGCTGCAGTTACGGGTCGGGCTGAAGTTCGCGTCGCTGGTGCCGATCGTCGAGATCGGCAAGCATCTGCCCGACGCCATCGCCTACAGCGCGGTGATCCGGCAGGCGGTGGCGCTGCTGCTCACCAAGAACCCCTCGGCGGCCTCGCGCGCGAGCCTCGAGGCGGTCATCAGCTCGGCCATGCACTGCAAGGCCATGCTGCCGATGCTGGTGAGCGGCCTGCGATTCCCCGCACTGGAGAACCTCTCCACCCTGCGCACCCCGGTACGCCTGCTCATGTGCGAGAACGACCGCATCATCCCGAACCGCGCCTACGCCCGCCGCTTCCTCGAGGAACTCCCCGAATCCGCGGATCGCATCCTCGTCCACGACGTGGGACACGTCCCGATGCTCGAGGCGCCGGATCGCATCGCCACCTTGATCGCCGAGCACGTCTACGCGAGCCGCACCCGCCTGCGCGCGGTCTGAGGCTCAGTCGAGCGGCGGCGGTGGGGTGGGAGCTCCCGAGGGAACCGGAATCTTCGGGAACTCCATCGCATTCGTTCGTGCCACCGCCTCGGTGACGGCCTCGGAGCGGGTGATGCCGAGCGCCCGGTCGCGGGCCGCGCCCGGATCCCAGCCGGTGGCAACCACTTTGGTCTGCACCACGATGGCGATCAGGAGAATCACCAGGCCGATGGCGAGCGAGGCCACCACCGCGCCCCAGCCGCCGAGCTTCGCCGCGGTGCCGATGGCGGTGCCGAACCAGCCGAAGTCGGCGTCGCCGAAGGTCGTGTTCTCCTCGCCGAAGGGGCCGAGCACCTTCAGCAGGATGGCGGGCAGGAAGGTGATGAGGCAGCCGTTGACGAACGCGCCGCAGACCGCGCCGCGGCGGCCGCCGGTGGCATTGCCGTAGACACCCGCCGCGCCGCCGGTGAAGAAGTGCGGGACCAGGCCGGGCAGCACCAGCGCCCAGCCGAAGAGCGGGTTGAAGATCCAGCTGAGCAGGCCCAGGCTGACCAGGCCGCCGACGAAGCTGCTGATGAAGCCGAGCAGCACCGCGTTCTGGGCGTAGGGGAACACGATCGGGGCGTCGAGGGCCGGGATCGCGCCGGGCACAACCTTTTCCGCGATGCCCTGGAAGGCGGGCACGAGTTCGGCCAGGATGGTGCGGACGCCGAACAGGATGACCGCCACCGCGATACCGAAGGCCAGGCCCTGCCCGACGGCCTTCATCAGATAGTTGCCCACATTGGTGGCACCGGTTTCGAAGGCCTTGAAGGCCGTGTCCTGCCCGGCGCGCGCCAGATAGGCCAGGGCCAGCACCAGGTACAGCAGCACCATCGACAGGGCGGTGGCGACCATCGAATCCCGCAGGAAGCGCAGCCCTTCCGGCAGATCCATCTCCTCGGTGCTGCGGCTGCGCTTGCCGACCAGCTGGCCGGTCGCACCCGCCGCGATATAGCCCGCGGTGCCGAAATGCCCGATCGCCACCTCATCGCCGCCGGTCACCCGCCGCGTCCAAGACTGCGCCAGCGCGGGGAGCGAGACCATGACGATGCCCAGCAGAATGCCGCCCGCCACCACCACGACCGGGGTGGACAGTCCGGCCACCGCCAGCACCATGGTGAGCAGGGTGGCCATGAACAGCATGTGGTGTCCGGTCAGGAAGACATAGCGCAGCGGCGTGAACCTGGCCAGCACCAGGCTGATTCCGAAGCCGAGGATCATCAGCCACGTCACCTGCGCGCCGTACTCGTCCTGCGCGATGGCGACAATGGCCTCGTTGGTGGGGATGACGCCGTGCGCTCCGAGCGCGCCCTGGATCATGGTGCCCAGCGGTTTCAGCGATTCCACCACCAGGCCCGCGCCCGCTCCGATGAGCAGGAAGCCCAGCGTCGCCTTGATGGCGCTGCCCGCCACCTGGCCCGCCGGTTTCCGCAGTGCGATGAGGCCGACGGCGGTGATGATGCCGATGAGATAGGCGGGCTGGCTGAGGATTTCATTGACGACGAACTGGGCGATGGCCAGAACGACATTCATGCTGCTCTCCTAGAGGTCGAAGAGTTCGCGCAGGGCATGATCGACTTCGGCGGCGCTGGTGAAGTTTTCGATCACTCGGACCGGAATACCCAGGTCGCCAATGGTTTTGGCGATCTCTCCGGAGGTGAGGACCGCGACCGCCTCGGACGCCTTACCCTTGGCGGAGATCGTGTCGGTGGCCTCGACGGTGATGTAGGGGGTCCAGTGCCAGCGGTCGAGGACCGATTCCAGGGTGCTCTTGAGGAACAGGCTGGTGCCGACGCCATTGCCGCAGACGGTGAGGATCTTCACCGGACCGGAGCGCGGCTTGCCGGATTTCGGGACGGAAGCCTTTGGGGTGGAGGGTTTTTCGGCCTGCTGGTGCGCGCCGATCGCGGTCTCGTCCAGCAGCAGCGCCCGCAGCTGACGCGGCGTCTCCACGGCGCGCAGCACCTTGTCCGCACCCGGTTCGAGCAGGACCTTGGCGAGCGCGGCCATGGCGTCGGTGTGCACGCTGGAATCGGCGGCGGCCAGGGCCACGACCAGATCGACGGGATCGTTGGGGCTGCCGAAGCCGACAGGTTTGTCCAAGCGCACCCACGACATCCCGGTCCGATTCACCGCCGGTGACGGCCGGGCGTGCGCGAAGGCGAACCCGGGGGCGATGACGATGTAGGGCCCGTTCTCCTCGACATTGCCGATCATCTCCGCGGTGTACGCGGGCGAGGTCACGCCGGTGGCGACCAGCAAATCACCGGCGGCGGTAATGGCCGCCCGCCAGTCGTCGGCGTGACCATGCAGATCGATCGCGTCCGAGGGGAGCAAATCCACCAGCGAGGTCATGCCTGGATCCTCGCACGGTCAAGCTATTGGCAAATATCCGGCACACCGGACGGTCATCCGAATGCCCGCCCGGCTCCGAATCACTGGCGGCCCCCGGCACACCGCGCGTTACCGAGAACAGCGCGCCGGAAAGCGTTCTCTTACATAGGATTACTGCCACAACGGAGTCCCTCGAAAAGGGTGTGAAGATGACGGATCAAGCGCACGTGGACCAGTCGAAGCCGAGCATCGCGCGGGTGTACGACTACCTGCTCGGCGGCAAGGACAACTACGCCGTCGACCGCGAGATCGGGGACTTCTTCATCAAGGACCTGCCCGGTTCGGTGGATATCGCCTTCGCCAACCGCAATTGCCTCATCCGCGCCGTCGGCGAGATCGCCCGCGCGGGCGTCACCCAGTTCATCGACATCGGCTCCGGCCTGCCCACCGCCGACAATGTGCACCAGGTGGCCCAGCGCCACCTCGACAGTCCGCACGTCGTCTACGTCGACAACGACCCGATCGTGCTGGCCCACGGCCGCGCCATCCTGGAGACCGACGACAACACCACCGTCATCCAGGCCGATCTGCGCGACTCCGAAGCCATCCGCCGCCACCCCGAGGTCGAGCGCCTCATCGACTTCACGCAGCCGGTGGCCATCATCTTCAGCGCCATCCTGCACCACCTCAACAATGACGAGAAGCCCGAACAGGTGGTCCGCTTCTGGACCGAGCAGATCCCGTCCGGCAGCATGCTCTACATCTCCCACTTCCGCTCCGGCTTCAACGAGGAAACCCGCCTGGCCGAGCAGAAACTCCAATCCACCTTCGGCCGCGGCCGCTGGCGCACCGACGAGGAAATCCTCGCCCTCTTCGGCGACCTCGAAATCCTCGACCCCGGCCTCGTCCCCTGCTCCCTCTGGCGTCCCGCCCCTACCGCCGACGGCGTCTCCCGCATCGGCAGCGACCACCACGACCTCAGCGTCTGGGAACAACTGATCTCCGCGGCACTGTCCCGCAAGCCGTGACGAACGCTCACAGCCGACGCGGGCCCGGTTACCGGGTCGGATAGCCCGTGGCGAGGTTGATCGTGGTCGCTACCATGGCCAGCGCCTTCAACATTGCCGCGTAACCCTCATGGTTGGCCCGAATATCCGTGATGCCCGGAATCCAGCACAACACCAGGCCTTGGGCGATCCGGATGCGCGGACCGCCCGCGATCCGGGACAGCAGGGTCAGCGCGTCCATGGCCTCGCCGGTGAGCATCGCCCGGGCCGCCGCCTGATCGGCCGGATTCGCCAGGAGCACGAAGCGCCGGTCGAATTCCACTCGGCCGGTGGCGAATCGGTCACCCTCGCGTGACTTCCCGTCGAAATACGGCTTCCATTCGCCGCTCGTCGAAAGTAGATCGATGGGCGGCAGGTCGGACCTGATGCCGCCCACTGCGGCGCCGTTGTAGTACAAGGTCGTAGTCACCGTCTTGGTGAGCTTGACGGCCTGAATTTCGCTGATGGTGCGAAAGCTGACGTAATCGCGGGCAGACACCTTGCCGTGGATGGCATCCTTCTCATCCGCATACTTGTGATACGGGTTGAGAATCGGCCGGTTATCCGAAATCCATTGCGGTGACGGCCAACCGAGTTGACCACCCAATGCCGCCGCGTACCGGCCGAGCTCTTCGCGATGTCGACCGTTCTTGCGGACGGCGGCAATGACGAGCAGCAGAACGCAGCCGACGATCACGACGCCGACGATCACTGGAGTTGCCATCTTCCCCCCTGAGCGTATGTCCAGGGGCACCCTACCGGAAGGCCTCGCCGTAGCTGGTTGCGCGGCACAGGGATTCAGCGGGCGGGAAGGGTGCGGGACTCGGGACGGAGGGGCCAGGAGGAGATTACCAGGGCGAGGATGCCGCCCTCGACCACGCCGCCCTCAACATCGCGAATGCGGCGGGCACGTGGCCAATGCCTCATCGAACAGCCACCAGCCGTCCTCGGGAAATGGGTGTGCACCGAACTGTCGTGCGGTGATCTGGAATTCGTATATTCGGCTGACCAACAGCGGGTGGAGTCAGGCAGCGGATGATAATTCGTTGCCCTTGTGCCGTCTACGGGTGGTGTCTGGCGGATCGGCGGTGGGCGTGACTCGTGTCGCCCGGTGGCGCTGTCGCTGAGCGACCTCGGCGAAGGTCCGCCCCCAACGGGCTCGGAACCGTTCGTCGAGAGCGCCCAGGATTTGCCCACGATTGCGATATCGGATGGAGTCAGCTGCGTGAGAACGTCTCAGCAGTGTTCGGGCTCCGCCGATATCGGCGTGGACGGTCCGCCCGCAGAACCGGCACCGGAAGCGGGCCTGGGTTCGGCGGTTGCTTTTGGCGGTGTAACCGCAGCTGCCGCATTCCTGACTGGAATAGGCGGCAGGGACGTCGACGACCTCGATACCGAGATCGTCACGCAGGGCGTCGAGTTTGGCGGTGACCGCGGCCCGGCCGGCAACGGAAAGCAGCCGCCGCAGGCGTTTGGACAGTTTGCCTGCCTGGGCCAGGCCTCGGAAGTCCAGGCGTTCCACGATGACTCGGGCGATATCGGTGGCTGCACCCTTGCCCGGGTGCAGGATTCGGTTGAGGCAACGCTTGACCTCGTTGGTGACGAACCCGCGAATATCCTGAACCAGGGCGCGGTAGCGGCGGGAGGCGCGCAGCCGGATGTGCTGGCGGTTCAGCGCCGCCACCAACGGTTGCAGGCGGGTGTCGTAGGCGCGCAACCGATCCAGGAACCCGCGCCCGTGCAGGGTGCCGTCACTGGTCGCGAACAAAGTGCTCATGCCCCAGTCCAGGCCGAGATCACGCGTGCGCTCGCTGGCGGGTGTCGCCATCGCGGTCTTCACGACGAGCCGGAACTCGACCTCACCGCTCGGGGTAACCACGACCTGACAGTGGTTGGCCACCACCGCACCCGGGCGGGCCAAACGAGCCAGGAACGCGCGCTGGGCGCGCAGCGGAATCCACACGGGCTTGTTCTTGGTCAGAGTGGAGATGCGCACCCAATAGTCGGCTGTGCCTGCGTATTTCGGGGCTTCGACGACGGCGATCTTGCCGTCCATCACCATCGTGCGCACCCGCCGCAGATCCGGTGCCCCGACCCGGGACCGGACACGGCGCATGATCGTCCGCGCCACCGCGAGCACCTCCGCATCGACGGCGCGCGTGCGCGAGATCCGCACCGGCTCACCCGCCGATCCGCTCGGTAGGTACCAGGCGTGGGCCTTGTTCGCCGTCAACAGATCTCGCTTGAGCGTGTCGGGCAGCGACGATCCGGTGACGAGCTGGCGGAATACGCGTTCGCAGTTACCCAGCCACGACCGATGCGCTGCCACGGCCTGCTGGGCGATCGAGTTCCATTGCCGTTGCGACAGGCCGTCGTCCCAGGCTTTGGTGTCGATCCAGCGTGGCAATACGCCGGTGGTGAACAGTTGCCGCCGCACCGCGGATTGCGCGCGCCCGAGACCGGCCCGCCACACCGGCAGCATCGCAGCCACCCGGATGTGCTTGTCCGCGTTCGCCAGCGAGGGCAGCCGGTAGGACCGGCAAACCATCGCGGGGGCAGACGCTCGACTCATAACCAGTGTTCATACAGCACCCCACCGACAAGCAACGATCATCGGCCCTATGGAAAGAAGACCATCCGTTTCCAGCAAAACCACGACTATTAACCAGAACCTAGGCGTCGCCGCGGTTGCGGGCCGGGGTGCGGCCCGCAATTCGGGCGCGAACATACACGGGTGTATGTAAGTGTAAGATCCTCACATGACCAGCTCCGCCGTCTCGAAACAGCCGCGCCGCACCCAGGAGCAGCGCAGCAGCGAGACGCGTACGCGGCTGTTGGACGCCACCATCGAATGCCTCGTCGAATATGGGTACGCAGGTACCACCACGCCTCGGGTCGCCGAGCGCGCGGGGGTAACCCGGGGTGCGCAGGTGCACCACTTCGGTTCCAAGAACGACCTGGTGGTCGCGGCCGTCAGTCATCTGGCGCAGCGCCGAACCGAGGCGGCCATGAAGGAGCTCAACCGGGTGCGCGCGGGCGACGATCCGCTCGGCACCGCACTGGAATTCATGTGGGAGCTGCATCAGGGTCCGCTGTTCATCGCGGCCCTGGAACTGTGGGTGGCCAGCCGGACCGATCGGGCGCTGGCCGCGGAGGTGGCGAAGGTCGAGCCGTTCGTCAATAACGCGGTGCTGCTCGCGGTGGCGCAGCTGGTGCCGAACGAGCTGTACCGCAAGCAGGTTCGCGATTTCGCCTACACCGCCATGGATACCCTGCGCGGAATCCTGATGACCGGCTTCATCTCCCCCGATCCCGAGCGGGCCCACCGCCGCTGGCTGCGCGCCTCGGCTCAGCTGCGCCTGGCCGCCGACTCCGGCATGCCGGACCTCCGCATCACGGACTGAACTCTCCACACCGCCGCCTGATACCGACGCGGCTGTATGTGCGGCTGCCCAGCGCCGACCTTTTGATCTTGTCATCTCGACCGGGATTCCGCGCACCCTCTTGCCGACTTACATACAGCTTTGTATGTTTGTTTCTACACCCCTATGTGAGGAGTTCGATGACGAACAAGGTCTACGTCGTCGGCGTCGGCATGACGAAGTTCGAGAAGCCGGGGCGGCGCAAGAACGAAGACGGCAGCGCCTGGGACTACCCGGACATGGCTCGCGAATCGGGGACCAAGGCCCTCGCGGACGCCGGGATCGACTACCGCGAGGTCGAGCAGGCCTATGTCGGCTACGTCTACGGTGAATCCACCTCCGGCCAGCGCGCGGTCTACGAGCTGGGCATGACCGGCATCCCGGTGGTCAACGTCAACAACAACTGCTCCACCGGCTCGACCGCGCTTTACCTTGCGGCGCAGGCGATTCGGGGCGGGCTGGCGGACTGCACGCTGGCGCTGGGCTTCGAGAAGATGCAGCCGGGCTCGCTCGGCTCCACCTGGGACGACCGCGAACAGCCCATGGCACGCCACATCATGGCGCTCGCGGAGATCTCCGAGGTGCTGTTCCCGGTGGCGCCGTGGATGTTCGGCGCGGCCGGGCGCGAGCACATGAAGAAGTACGGCACCACCGCCGAGCACTTCGCCAAGATCGGGTACAAGAACCACAAGCATTCGGTGAACAACCCGTATTCGCAGTTCCAGGACGAGTATTCGCTCGACGACATCCTGGGCTCGCGCATGATCTACGACCCGCTCACCAAGCTGCAGTGCTCGCCGACCTCCGACGGCTCCGGCGCGGCCATCCTCGCCTCCGAGGAATTCGTGGACCGCCACGACCTGTCGCGGCAGGCCGTGGAGATCGTCGGGCAGGCCATGACCACCGACTTCCAGTCCACCTTCGACGGCAGCGCCAAGAACCTCATCGGCTACGACATGAATGTCCAAGCGGCCGAGAAGGTGTACGCGCAGGCCGGTCTCGGACCCGAGGACTTTCAGGTCATCGAGCTGCACGACTGCTTCTCCGCCAACGAGCTGCTGCTGTACGAGGCGCTCGGGCTGGCCAAGGAGGGCGAGGCCGGGCACCTCATCGACTCCGGCGCGACCACCTACGGCGGCAAGTGGGTCGTGAACCCCTCCGGCGGGCTCATCTCCAAGGGACACCCTTTGGGCGCAACGGGTTTGGCGCAGTGCAGCGAGCTCACCTGGCAGCTGCGCGGCACCGCCGACAAGCGGCAGGTCTCCAATGTGACCGCCGCCCTCCAGCACAACATCGGGCTCGGCGGCGCGGCCGTCGTCACCGCCTACCAGCGCGCGGACCGCTGATCTCTCTCCCTTTCCATCCCAATCCGCGATCCCGGCCAGGCCGGGATCGCGGGAACTTCAAGAGGTAATCAAATGGGACACATCGAAGCGTCCAAGGATCTCAACGCCACTCCCGACGGCCTGTGGGCCGTGGTCTCCGACCCGCAGACCTGGGACAAGTGGTTCTCCATCCACGAGCGCTGGATGGAGGAGCCGCCGGCCGTGCTGGCCCCGGGCGCGAAGCTGACCGCCAAGATCGTCATGCTAGGCATGGCCAACAAGATCGAGTGGGTGGTCGAGAGCGTCGACACCCCGAATCGCCTGGTGCTCAGCGGCACCGGCATGGCGGGCGTGAAGGTGCAGTTCGCCTTCGACATCACCCCTGAGGGCGAGGGCAGCAAGTTCTCGGTCTCCGGCGACTTCGAGGGCGCACTGATCAAGGGCGCGCTCGGCAAGGCGGTGGAAAAGGATGGCCTCACGCAGCTGGACAAAACTCTCGCCGCGCTCGACGCGCTCGCCACGGCGGCCTGAAATGACCTCGACGGCAGTCGAATTCGACGCGTCGGGCCTGAACAAATGGTCCGACGAGGAGCCCTTCGAGGTCACCCGCGAGCGGATCGCCGAATACGCCGCGGCCACCAACGATCCCATCCCCGCGCACCTGAAAGGCGATGTGGCACCGCCGGTTTTCGCGATCGTTCCGGTGTTCGACGCCATGATGGTGCCGGTCATCGAGGTGGCCCCGATGAACATCTTCGGGCGGGTCGTCCACGGGGAGCAGGACTTCCACTTCCATCGGCCGATCCGGCCGGGGGACAAACTGGTGTCGCGGGCCAAGGCCATCGGATTCGAGGGCAAGGAGAATGGTTCGACCATCACCATTCTCCTCGAATGCCGTTCGGACGATGGGGAACTGGTCAACGAGCAGTACCTGACCGCGTTCTTCCGCAATGTCGACGCGGGCGAGCGGGTCGGCGATGTGGCCCCGCCGCACCGGTTCGATGCGGCGCTGCTGGAGCGGGAGCCGCTGGCCACGGCGACCGCGCACGTGGACGCCGACCAGACCTACCGGTACTCCCCGGCGTCCGGGGATCCGGTGCCGCTGCACCTGGATGACCAGGTCGCCAAGGACGCCGGGCTGCCCGGCATCATCGCGCACGGACTCTGCACCATGGCGATGTCGTCCTGGGGTGTGCTCACGCAGGTTGCCGGATCGGATGTGGCTCGGCTGCAACGTTATTCGGTGCGCTTCTCCAAAATGGTATTCCCCAACGACGACCTCGAGACCCAGATCTGGAAGGTCGGCAGCAGTACCGGGGTCACCACCTATGCCTTCCGGACCGTGCGCGGTGACGACACCGTGCTGAGCGACGGCCTCGCCGAAATCTTGGACAACTGAGGAGACATTCATGGGTGCACTCGACGGACGGGTCGCCATCATCACCGGGGCCGGTCGGGGGATCGGCCGCGAGCACGCGCTGCTGTTCGCGCGGGAAGGTGCGGCGGTCGTGGTCAACGACCTCGGCGGCAGCAATGCCGGTGAGGGCACGGACACCGGCCCGGCGCACGAGGTGGTGAACGAGATCGTCGCCGCAGGGGGGCGCGCGATCGCGAACACCGACAGCGTCGCCGACTGGCAGGGCGCGAAAAACCTGGTGGATCAGGCCGTTTCGGAGTTCGGGCGGCTGGATGTGGTGGTGAACAACGCGGGCATCCTGCGCGACGCGTTCATCGCGGGCATGGACGAGCAGCAGTGGGACGCGGTCGTGGCCGTGCATCTCAAGGGGCACGCGGCGGTGCTGCGGCACGCGGCCGCGTACTGGAAGGATCAGTCCAAGGCGGGGAATCAGCCTGCCGCCGCGGTGATCAACACCGCGTCGGCGTCGGGCACCACGGTGCCCAATGCCGGGCAGGCGAATTACGGTGCGGCCAAGGCCGCCATCGCCGCGCTCACCCTGGTGGCGGCCGACGAGCTGGCCCGCTACGGCGTGCGCGTGAACGCCATCGCGCCCATCGCCCGCACCCGCCTCACCCTGGCGACGCCGGGCATGGGCGAGATGATGGCGGCCCAGCAGGCCGGTCTAGAAGAAGGCGAATTCGATGCCTTCAGTCCGGCCAATATCTCCCCGCTGGTGGCGTATCTTGCCACCGAGAAGTGCCCGATCACCGGCAAGGTGTTCGCGGTGCAGGGCGGCGCGATCTCCGAACTGGCGGGGTGGCACGACGTGAAGACCATCGAGACCGAAGGCCCGTGGTCCATCGACGATATCGCCGGGCGACTGCCGTAATCAGGAAGGCGGACAACGATGTTCGAATGGTCCGAGACCGATGAGCTGATTCGCGGGGCGGTGCGCGGCTTCATCGACAAGGAGGTGCGGCCGCATCTGGACGCCCTCGATTCCGGGGAGATGCTGCCGTACCCGATCATTCGGAAGCTGTTCTCCGAGTTCGGGATCGACGCACTGGGCGAAGAGTCGGTCACCAAACTGCTTGCCAAGCAGCGCAAGCGGGAGGAGGCGATCGCCGCGGGTGAGCCGTTGCCGGAGAAGAAGTCCTCCGGGGAGGGCGGGCCGTTCGCGGGGCAGGAATCGCTGATGGCGGTGCTGGTCAGCGAACTGTCCGGGGTGTGCATGGGGCTGGTCACCGCCATGGGGGTGAGCATCGGGCTCGGGGCCACGACCATTCTCTCGCGCGGGACGCTGGCGCAGAAGGAACGCTGGCTGACCGACATCGTGACCATGAAAAAGGTTGCGGCGTGGGCGATCACGGAACCTGACTCGGGCTCGGACGCGTTCGGCGGGATGAAGACCTATGTCCGGCGGGATGGCGAGGACTACATCCTCAACGGTCAGAAGACCTTCATCACCAACGGCCCTTACGCCGACACCGTCGTCGTCTACGCCAAGCTCGACGAGGGCGACGGCGTTGACAAGCGGGAACGCAAGGTGCTGACCTTCGTGCTCGACAAGGGCATGGAGGGCTTCACCCAGGGCAAGCCGTTCAAGAAGATGGGCTTGCACGCCTCACCGACCGGCGAACTGTTCTTCGACAATGTGCGATTGGGCCGCGACCGGCTGCTCGGCGAGACCGAACAACACGAGGGCGGCGACGGACGCGAAAGCGCCCGTTCGAGTTTCACCGCCGAACGGATCGGCGTCGCCTTCATGGCGCTCGGCATCGTGAACGAATGCCACCGGCTCTGCGTGGATTACGCCAAGACGCGCAAGCTGTGGGGCCAGGAGATCGGGCGCTTCCAGCTGGTGCAGCTCAAACTGGCCAGGATGGAGGTGGCGCGAATCAATGTGCAGAACATGGTGTTCAACGCGCTGGAACGCTCCCGAGCCGGGAAGCCGCCCACGCTGGCCGAGGCATCGGCCATGAAGCTGTACTGCTCCGAGGTCGCCACCGAGGTGGCCATGGACGCCGTGCAGCTCTTCGGCGGCAACGGATACATGTCCGAGTACCACGTCGAACAGCTCGCCCGCGACGCCAAGTCGCTGATGATCTACGCGGGCAGCAACGAGATTCAGGTGACGCACGTCGCGAAGGGACTGCTCGCCTACTAGGCGCGCACGAAGTCCGGGGCCGTCACCAGTCGCCGGTGACGGCCCCGGACCGTGTGCGGCTCAGGCGGCGGAGGCGATCTTCCACAGGTAGCCGTCGGGGTCGGCGAGGTAGCCGAAGTAGCCGCCCCACTGGGCGGGGGCGGCTTCCTTGACTATCGAGCCGCCGACGGTGAGTGCGGTGGCGATGGTCTCGTCGACCTCGGCGGCGGTGCCGACGATGTGGTGGAACGAGACGCCGCGGAAACCGCTGCCCTCCGGCGAGACTCCCGCGTCGGCCGCGGCCGCGGCCACCGGGTAGATGCCGAATCCCGAACCGCCGCCGAGTTCGAACGCGGCGAAGTTCGGGAAGTCCTGGCCGAGCTTCGCCCCGAGTCCGACATAGAACTTCTTGGAACGTTCCATGTCCTCGACGGCCAGCATGATGGTGTTCGCCTGCAGGGTCATCGTCTTCTCGCTTCCGGTCGCTGTTGCGGATTCACTACCTCGACCGCGCGCATCGAAGGAATGTGACAGGGCGGCTCGAACCGCTGTCACACTTCCTCCCCGCCATCGGTCGAGAAGATATGACCGCCATCGCGCACACCCCCTCGCTCCAGACCGCCCCCACCCGAGCCCGCCTCCGCACCTACGCCTACTGGGCCGCCACCCTCACCCTGGCCTTCACCATGACCAGCGGCGCCTTCGGCGAATTCACCCACCAATACGGAACTCTCGAAACCCACACCATCCTCGGCTACCCCACCTACTTCCTCACCCTCATAGCCACCTGGAAGGTATTGGGAAGCGCCGCCATCCTCGCCCCCGGCTTCCCTCGCGTGAAGGAATGGGCCTACGCCGGAATGTTCTTCAACATGTCCGGCGCCTTCATCTCCCACCTCGTCCAACACGACAACGGCACCGCCGGCATGCACCTCATCGCCACCGGCACCATCCTCGCCCTGGTAGTCGCCTCCTGGTCCCTCCGCCCCGCCTCCCGCACTCTCCCCTCCCGCTGAATCCTCCTGCTACACCACCCTCTCAACAAGATCAGGGAGCTCTCACGCCGGAAATTCGTCCGATTCCCAACCTTGAGAGCTCCCTGATCTTGTTCTACTCCGGCGAGCGTCGGTCCCTGGGCATCCGCCGGAAGGCGAACCACTCCACAATTGCCTGAACCGGGGAGGCGCTGCGGCGGTACCTGGCCGGAGAACCGCTCGACCCGGCGTTCACCGCGCAGTGGTACGACCTGATGCGGAAGGTCACTCGAAATGGGAAAACGGTGCAACGGGTGCGGGTGGTGACTGAGCCGCACACGGACTACATCCGGTTCGCGATCGCTATCACGGCCGGGAACGTGGCTGCGGGAGAGGACATTCGGTGGCTGCCCCGAGAGCATGCGCCGGATTCTTTACCCGTCATTACGCGCGAATCCGCGACCAGTTGTGGGCCGCCGCCATCCGGCATGACGACTACGCGAACCCGGAATCAGGCGGCCGGGTGGGAGGCTGAGCGGCTGACGAAGACGGTGACTGTGAAGAGGACGACGCCGAGGACTGCGAGGCCTGCGCCTACTGCGGCGGGGGCGGTGTAGCCCAGGCCCGCGGCGATTACCAGGCCGCCGAGCCAGGCGCCCGCCGCGTTCGCGATGTTGAGGGCGGCGTGGTTGAGGGCGGCGGCGAGGGTTTGGGCGTCGTGGGCTACGTCCATGAGGCGGGTTTGGAGAGCCGGGGCGAGGGAGGCGCCCGATGCGCCGATCAAGAACGCGCCGATTGCGGCGGTGTAGGGGTTGTGGGCTGCGGCTACGTAGGCGGCGAGGATTACGACCATGGCGAGCATGGAGGCGAAGATGGCTCGGTCTACGCCTCGGTCGGCCAGGACGCCGCCGATTATGTTGCCGGCGACCATGCCCAGGCCGAAGAGGGCCAGGACTACGGGGACCAGGGCGATGGGGAGGCCGGAGACGTCGGTGAGGGTGGTGGTGATGTAGGTGTAGACGGCGAACATGCCGCCGAAGCCGATGGCGCCGACCAGGAGGGTCAGCAGGACCTGGGGGCGGCGCAGGGCCGTCAATTCGGTTCGGGGGTCGGTCATTCGGATGCCGTGCAGCTCCGGGACGAAGCGGGCGATGGCGGCGACGGTGGCGATACCGATCACGGCGACCACGATGAAGGCGTCCCGCCAGCCGAGATTCTGGCCCAGCCAGGTGGCGGCGGGAACGCCGACAACATTGGCGGCGCTCAGGCCCAGCATAACGGCCGCAACCGCCTTGGCCCGCTGCCCCACCGGGGCGAGCGACGCGGCGGCCAGCGACGCGACACCGAAGTAGGCGCCGTGCGGCAGGCCGGAGACGAAGCGGGCCGCCGTCAGCGTCGCGAAGTTGGGGGCGATCACGCTGGCCGCGTTGCCCAGCGCGAAGGCGAACATCAGGGCCATCAGCAGACGCTTGCGCGGCACCCGGGCGCACAGCGCCGCGATCACCGGCGCGCCGACCACCACGCCCAGCGCGTAGGCCGAAACAATGTGTCCCGCAGTCGGTTCGGAGACCTTCATGGAGGTCGCGATATCGGGCAGCAGGCCCATGGTCACGAATTCGGTGGTGCCGATGCCGAATCCGCCGAGGGCCAGCGCCAGCATGGCGGGCACGTGCCAGCTGGTGCGCGGCTCCACCTCCGGCGCGGGGGCGCGGTTCATCGCGGCGGGAGTGGTCGCGAGGGCGGCGGTGGAGACGGATTCGGGCACAACCAAGCGCAACACAGTGTCGAACCATCGCGATACCGCCCGGCCTGGTGATTTCACTCACCGGCCGGGCCGAATCATGCTGCGGGCCACTCCCCCGCAACCGACTGTCAGACCGTTGCGGGCGCCTCGACCCGGGTGGGATCGGCCTCACCCAGCGCCGGGGCCACGGGGTAGTTGCTCCGGAACAACCCGTCGGGATCGCGTCGGTCCTTGATCTCCCGCAGCCGCGCCAGCGTCGCCGTATCGAAGACCACGTCCGGCGTCTCCCCGGAATCCAAGTAGGTGAACGGCTTCCGCCCGCTCAGGTACGGCCGCATCGCCCCGGCCACCTCGGCGGCCCGCCCGGCCACCGCCGCCTCGAACTCCGGTGTCGGCGCGGGCCCGAGCAGCGACAGCAGATACGGCTCGGCGATCGACCCGGCACAGCCCGCGTCGGCGGCGGGTCGGGCCAGCGCGCCACCCAGATGCCGGACCTGCACCAGTGCCAGCGGGCCCACGCTCCCCTGCGGCGCGGCTGCGGCGAGCAGCGCGTCGCTGACCTCCGGCGAGAATTCGGTGAGCAGTTCAGCGCGCACCCGGGCCGGGCTGGGATCGGTCGGCTCCATGCAGACGCCGCCCACCTCCGCGGCATTCAGCGGCCGCCGGGTGTCGAGCACCGCGCCCGGAATTCCGTCGAACCAGCGCAGCGGGGCCGTGACCGCGCCCAGCGCCACCACATCGATAGCCACCATGGATTGCCCGCGCAGGAACTCGGGAAGCTCTGGGAACGGCGGGAATTGAATGAGCGTCAGCCAAAGGCTCAGTCCCTCTTCGGCTTCCGCGGTGGCGCGATGGAAGGCGGCGATCACCGCTTCGGTCCGCTCGGCGGGCCACAGCAGGCGGCCGCCGAAAAGTTCTGGCGCGTCGAACAATTCGAACTCCAGGCCGGTGACCAGCGCGAAATCACCGCCGCCGCCGCGCAGTGCCCAGAACAAGTCGGGATCTGAATCCGCGGTCACCCGGCGCTGATCGCCGTCCGCGGTCACCACCTCCAGCGCCCGGACCGCATCCGAGGCGTAGCCGCGGCTGCGCGCGAACCAGCCGACACCGCCGCCGAGCGTGTACCCGGTCACCCCGACCACCGCGGAACTGCCGCAGGCTGCGGCCAATCCATGCGCGGCGGCCTGCTCCAGCACCGGCTGCCAAGCCGCCCCGGCCTGCACCTTCGCCACCCGCGCGGCGGCGTCGATCTCGATGCCGTCCAGCGCACCCGTCGTCACCAGCACGGTCCCGTCGGCCGCCGCCGAGGGGCTGTGACCGGTGGCCCGCGTGCTCAACGGCAACTCGGCCGCCGCCGCGAATCGCACCAGCGCCGCGGCATCGGCCGCGTCGGCGATCTCCACGACCGCCGAAACCTGCTGCCGCACGGCCAGATTCCACGGCGTGCTCGCGTATTCGAACCCGTCCTCGCCCGGCATCAGCACCCGGCCACGCACCACCTGGCGCAGATCATTCCCCAGCCCCGACATGTCTCCTCCTTCACCGTCGCGCCATCGCGACCGATCCCGAATAACACCAAGGTCATTGGGTCGGCGTCGCTGCGCGTTAACCGATTCTCTCCATCGGCCCGTGACGGTTTCATGACCGACCAGCCCCGGAAAACAGTTCGGGCACCCGCCCATCCACCGGTTCCGGTGGAGGCAGGTGCCCGTTGTGGCGCGGTCGATGTACTGGCCGGGACTGTGGTCCCGGCCCCCATCTCACCGCTTCGCGCTGTTCACGTTCGTCGGCGCGTCGAAAGTTCTCGCTAGCGGAGCTCGCGAGCCAGGTTGGCGTCCAGCACGCCGAGGAACTCCTCGGTGGTCAGGTAGCCCTGGTCGCCGCCCACGAGGAGCGCGAGGTCCTTGGTCATCTGGCCGGACTCGACCGTCTTGATGACCACGTCCTCGAGGGTCTGCGCGAAGCCGATCACCTCGGGGGTGTTGTCCAGCTTGCCGCGGTGGGCCAGGCCACGCGTCCACGCGAAGATCGAGGCGATCGGGTTGGTGGAGGTGGGCTTGCCCTGCTGGTGCTGGCGGTAGTGGCGGGTCACGGTGCCGTGCGCCGCCTCGGCCTCACAGGTGCGGCCGTCCGGGGTCAGCAGCACGGAGGTCATCAGACCCAGCGAGCCGAAGCCCTGCGCCACGGTGTCGGACTGCACGTCGCCGTCGTAGTTCTTGCAGGCCCAGACGTAGCCGCCCTCCCACTTGAGCGCGGAGGCGACCATGTCGTCGATGAGGCGGTGCTCGTAGGTGAGACCGGCCGCGTCGAACTCGTCCTTGAACTCGGTCTCGTACACCTCCTGGAAGGTGTCCTTGAACATGCCGTCGTAGGCCTTGAGGATGGTGTTCTTGGTCGACATGTACACCGGGTAGTTCTGCTGCAGGCCGTAGTTCAGCGAGGCCCGCGCGAAGTCCCGGATGGACTCCTGGAAGTTGTACATGCCCATGATCACGCCGCCCTCTTCGGGCATGCGGACGACCTCGTGCTGGATCGGCTCGGAGCCGTCCTCGGGTGTGAAGGTCAGGGTGACGGTACCCGCCTGGTGCACCTTGAAGTCGGTGGCACGGTACTGGTCGCCGAAGGCGTGGCGGCCGATGATGATCGGCTTGGTCCAGCCCGGAACCAGACGCGGCACGTTCGAAATGATGATCGGCGCGCGGAAAATGGTGCCGCCGAGGATGTTGCGGATGGTGCCGTTGGGCGACCGCCACATCTTCTTCAGCCCGAATTCCTCGACTCGCGCCTCGTCGGGGGTGATCGTCGCGCACTTCACGCCCACGCCGTGCTTCTTGATGGCGTTGGCGGCGTCGATGGTCACCTGATCATCGGTCTTGTCGCGGTACTCGATGCCGAGGTCGTAGTACTCGAGGTTCACATCGAGATACGGATTGATCAGCTTGTCCTTGATGAACTGCCAGATGATCCGAGTCATCTCGTCGCCATCGAGCTCGACGACAGTCCCTTCAACCTTGATCTTGGACATGGATCTTCGTGTCCTCCTAGGAAGGTGGTGCTCCCATTGCACGGCCGGTGAGCACCGCTTGTAGCGGACCCCAGCTGTTCAACAGACAACGTATACGCATGGCGCTCGGCACGGGACCTGTGGTGCCAAGTCCACGTACGCTGTGGCGTCAAGCAAGACAAGCGTACTGCTGCTATCGATCTCACCGCGCGGGCGGCCCCCGCTGTGCGGGAATTCAGTGCGGTTACCGATAAGTAGCTTTTCGGGTGACTTTCCGCACTTCCAGCATGCGAAATGCCGAAGGCCGCGGCAACCCCATTCCCGACCCTTGCGGAATGCGAGCGGCCACGGCCTTCGCCTCTGACCTTCACAAGGCCAGATATATCTTTTCGCCGGTCAGACTCCCACGTGCACGACGTGCTCGTCGCCCTCGAGCAGATTCTGCGGCTTGTCCCGGATCATGAACGCGGCGATCGGAATGCAGAGCAGGAAGAAGCCCGCGCCGATCAGGAACGCGATGTCGTAGGAGTGGATCGAGGCCCGCTCCAGCACATGGTCGATGGTCCCGTTGTTGCGCACGTACCGCTCGGCCACCTGCACCGAAATGGTGGTCAGCAACGCGGTGCCGATGGAACCGCCGACCTGCTGCGCGGCATTGAGCAGCGCACTGGCCACGCCCGAGTCCTCGTCGTCGACCTGATGCAGCGCGGTGGTCTGCATGCACACGAACAGGAAGCCCATCCCCAGCGCGATCAGGATCATGGCGGGCAGCAGCCCACTCGCGTAGCTGTCACCGAATTCCAGCCGCGACAGCCACAGCAGGCCCGCCGCGCCCAGCACCGAACCCGCCAGCATCAGCGGCCGCGGCCCGATCTTGGGCAGCACCGTCGAGGCGATGCCCGCCGACACCACGATGCCGGCCGGGAACGGCAGGAACGCCACACCGGTCTTCAGCGCCGAGTAGTGCTCCACGATCTGCAGGTAGAAGCTCAGGTTCAGGAACATGGCGAACATCGCGATCGGCACCAGCAGCGCGATCAGATACGAGCCGCCGCGGTTGATCTCGCCCGGAATACGCAGCGGCAGCAGTGGATTCGCGGTGCGGCGTTCGATGGCCACGAAGGCCGCCAGCAGCGCCACGCCCACCACGAACAGGGCCAGCGTGGTGGTGGCGGTCCAACCGTCCTCGGCCGCCCGGCTGAAGCCGTACACGATGGAGATCAGGCCCAGGGTGACCGTGATCGCGCCCGGCAGGTCGTAGCCGCCGGTGCGGGGTGCGGGCACATCCTTGACCACGAAGGCGAACGCGCCGACCAGCGCCAGCAGCGCGACCGGGGTGTTCACCAGCAGCGACCAGCGCCAGTCCGCGTACTCGACGAGCGCGCCGCCCGCGATCAGGCCGAGCGCGGCGCCGGCCGCGGAAACACCCGCGAACACGCCGAAGGCCCGGGCGCGTTCCTTGGCCTCGGTGAAGGTCACCGACACCAGCGACAGGGCGGCCGGGGCCAGCAGCGCACCGAACGCGCCCTGCAGCGCGCGGCCCGCGAACAGTTCGGCCTGGTTCTGGGCGAGACCGGCCAGCGCGGAGGCGGCGGCGAAGCCGATCAGGCCGACCATCAGGATGCGGCGGCGGCCCAGGTAGTCCGCCAGGCGGCCGCCGAGCAGCAGCAGGCCACCGAAAATCAGGGTGTAAGCGGTGAAGATCCACTGCTTGTCACCGTCGCTGATGTGCAGATCCTGCTGCGCGAACGGCATGGCAATGGTGACGATCGTGGCGTCCAGGACCACCATGAGCTGCGCCATCGCGATCACGGCGAGTGCGAACCAGCGCCTGGAGTCTTTTGCTGGAGTCGCGGAATCTTTTGCGGGACTTGCTTTTTCGTCTGTACCGAGAGCGTCCGGCGCTACGGTCATGAGCTTCTCCTCTTGGAGTTCGAAGACAGCTCAACCATAGTGGCCCCCACCGACAATTGGCGTCAAGGGAAATTTGTCGCACTGCGACAGTTGTCATAATGGGACAGGACGGACCGTTAACGGCTTAAGATGGAGGCATGTCGGAGTTGTCAAGTCACATCGGTGTGATCTCGCGTCACCGCCCCGGCGTCCGTGAACACCGCCCCGGCCTGCGCGAACGCAAGAAGCAGCAGACCAGGGACCGAATCATCGACGTGGCGCTGCGACTGTGCGACGAGCAGGGCTTCGACGCGACCACGGTGGAACAGATCGCCGACGCCGCCGACGTCTCGCCGCGCACGGTGAACCGGTACTTCGACAGCAAAGAGGCGATCGTCATCGCCCCCATCGAGGGCATGGGCCGGGTCCTCGCCGAGGCATTGCGCGCCCAGCCCATCACCGGCGATGAATTGCAGGCGCTGCTCGACGCCTTCCTCTCGGTCGTGGACCAGATCATCGAATCCGATGCGCCGGTGCCCTTCCGCTGGTTCCAGCAAATGCAGCGCATCTCACGCGAGAGCGTCGCGGTGCGCGCGCTGAGCATGGAATCGGCCGACACCAAGACCCGCGCCATGACCGACGTGCTGGCCGAACGCCTGCAGGTGCCCGAGGACCACCTGACGGTGCGCCTGATCGCCGCCACCTGGCACAGCATCATGCGGGTGGGCATGGAGTGCGAGTTCGACGAGGAATCCGAGTTCCCGGACTGCACCAACGCCGATACCGCGCGTGCGCTGGCCGACAATGTGCTGGCCGCCTTCCACGAATTCCGCCGCGTCTGCTGCGTATCCGGTGTGGCGAGCCCCACTTCCGAAGCGACCGCGTCGGCCCGTTAGAATCTCGCAACAGGTCAAGAGCATCAGCGTTAAGGCCCCGGCTTGCTGATCGGCAACCCTCCAGCTGCGGTGGGGTGCTCCGGGTGCAGACCGGGCGTTCGAAGGACGAACGCAAGCGCAACCAGGAGGTCTACCGAAATGTGTTGTTGTCGAAGCCCATTCGCTTCTCGATAACGTCAAACTTCCGCCATTCGGCGACCTTGTTTTTGGAGCAGAACCCATGAGTGACTCGACCGCGTCCGCGGCCGTTGCGGCTGACGACACCCTCGACCCGGCCAACTGGTCCTTCGAGACCAAGCAGATTCACGCCGGTCAGGCGCCCGATTCGGCCACCGGAGCGCGCGCCCTGCCCATCTACCAGACCACGTCCTACGCCTTCCGCGACACCGATCACGCCGCCGCGCTGTTCGGTCTCGCCGAGCCGGGCAATATCTACACCCGCATCATGAACCCCACCCAGGACGCGGTCGAGCAGCGCATCGCCGCCCTCGAGGGCGGCGTCGCGGCGCTGTTGCTGGCCTCCGGGCAGGCGGCGGAGACCTACGCGATCCTGAATCTGGCCGAGGCGGGCGACCACATCGTGGCCAGCCCGCACCTCTACGGCGGCACCTACAACCTGCTGCACTACTCGCTGCCCAAGCTGGGCATCGAGGTCAGCTTCGTCTCCGACCCCGACGATCTCGAGCAGTGGCGCGCGGCCGTGCGACCGAACACCAAGGCGTTCTACGGTGAGACCGTTGCCAATCCGAGCAGCTCGGTGCTCGACATTCCCGGCATCGCCGAGGTCGCGCACGCCGCGGGCGTGCCGTTGATCGTGGACAACACCGTCGCCACGCCGTACCTGATCCAGCCGCTGAAGCTGGGCGCGGACATCGTCGTGCACTCGGCCACCAAGTACCTGGGCGGGCACGGTTCCGCGGTCGCGGGCGTGATCGTGGACGGCGGCGCCTTCGACTGGACGGTGAAGAACGAGGCGGGCGAGTCCCGGTTCCCGGGCTTCACCACCCCCGATCCCAGCTACCACGGCGCGGTCTTCGCCGACCTCGGCGCACCCGCCTTCGCCCTGAAGGCGCGCGTGCAGCTGCTGCGCGATCTGGGCGCTGCGGTGTCGCCGTTCAACGCGTTCCTCATCGCGCAGGGCATCGAGACGCTGAGCCTGCGGATCGAGCGGCACGTGGCCAACGCGCAGGCCGTCGCGGAGTTCCTCTCGGGCCAGCCGGGCGTCGAGAAGGTGTACTACGCGGGGCTCCCCGGCTCGCCTTGGTTCGAGCGCGGCAAACAGCTGGCACCCAAGGGCGTCGGCGCCATCGTCTCCTTCGAGCTGGCCGGCGGCGTGGACGCGGGCAAGAAGTTCGTGGAGGCGCTGGTGCTGCACAGCCATGTCGCTAACATCGGGGATGTGCGCTCGCTCGTCATCCACCCGGCTTCCACCACGCACTCGCAGCTGACACCCGCCGAGCAACTGGCTTCCGGTGTCACGCCTGGTCTGGTGCGTTTGGCGGTGGGCATCGAGGGCATCGGCGACATCCTGGCGGATCTGCGCGCGGGCCTGACGGCGGCGGCAAGTTGACCGTGAACATCGAATCGAGGACGTCCCGTCACGCGGCCGAGTTGTTGCTCCCGCCGCCCGACGGGACGCTCGGGACCATTGCCATCGGGGATGTGGAGCTCGAGTCCGGGGCCGTCATTCCCGACGTGACGCTGGCCGTGCAGCGGTGGGGCGAACTCTCCGCGAACGCCGACAACGTGGTGCTCGTGGAGCACGCGCTGACCGGCGACTCGCATGTGGTCGGCCCCGCCGACGTGCACCACAACCAGCCCGGCTGGTGGGACGGCATCGTCGGCCCGGGCGCGCCGATCGACACCCGCGAGTGGTGCGTCATCGCCACCAATGTGCTGGGCGGCTGTAAGGGCAGCACCGGCCCGGCCTCGCTGGCGGCGGACGGAAAGCCTTGGGGCTCACGGTTTCCCGCGATCTCCATCCGCGATCAGGTGACCGCCGAGCGCAAGCTGTTCGATCTGCTCGGCATCGACCGCCTGGCCGCCGCCATCGGCGGCTCCATGGGCGGCATGCGGGTGCTGGAGTGGATGGTCGGCAGCCCCGAGCGGGTCGGCGCGGCCCTGGTGCTGGCGGTCGGCGCGCGCGCCACCGCCGACCAGATCGGCACCCAGACCACCCAGCAGGCCGCCATCACCTCCGATCCGGACTGGCAGGGCGGCGACTACCACGGCACCGGGCGCGCGCCCATGGCCGGCATGGGCATCGCCCGGCGCATCGCGCACCTGACCTACCGCACCGAGGCCGAGCTCGATCACCGCTTCGAGAACCACGCCCAGGGCGACGAGGATCCGTGGGCCGGTGGGCGCTACGCGGTCCAGAGCTACCTGGAGTACCAGGCCGACAAGCTGATCCAGCGCTTCGACCCGGGCACCTATGTGCTGCTCACCGAGGCCATGAACCGCTACGACCTGGGTCGCGGCCGCGGCGGCGTCGCGGCGGCGCTGGCGGCGACGCCGGTGCCGTGCGTGATCGGCGGGGTCGACTCGGACCGGCTCTACCCGCTGCGCACCCAGCAGGAGCTGGCCGATCTGCTGCCGGGTTCCAAGGGACTCGAGGTCATCCACTCCAAGGACGGCCACGACGGCTTCCTGACCGAGTTCGACGCGGTCGGCAAGCTCGCGCACGAAACGATGGATCTGGCGCGCGCCGCCCGGCGCGCGACCGGTCACTGAATCACCGCGCGTCCGGCCGCTGTATCAGCGCTGCCGAACCGCTGCAACTACGCTGCCTCACCCGGTGGCGCGTTACCTCGCGTGTCGTGGCTGTTTCGCGCGAATTGTCGTGACGCGCTTCCGGTTTCGCGCGGATGACACCTCCGTAACCGGACGCTCCGAATACGTGTGCGCGGAGCCCGGCGGCCGTAATCTGTGAACCATGACCGCCGCATTCGATGACATGGATCTCCGCGATCTCGTCGATCTGCTTTCCGAGGAAGAGCAGCGTGAACTCCGCCCGGCCATACTTCGCGTCCTACACAGACTCCCGGACCAGGAGATATGCCGGCGGGAACTCGGCCGCCGCATGACCTCGGTCTAGCCATCCCCCCGCCGCCGGTCGCCCGGCGGCACCCCTCTCATGATTCAGTGCCGCGACTCCGGTCGCGGCCCCGACCTCGGCGCGTCGCTAGGTGACGCCGAGGCTGCTGATGGTCGCGGCCAGCACGATGATCACGCCGCCCAGCACCGTCAGCCACGCGACGTCGAAGGCCTTGCCGCGCACCGCGAGCAGCCCCGCCCGATCGGTCGGCAGCATCATCCGCAGCGCCGCCGCCAGCAATGTCGCCCCGCCGAAGACGTAGGTCCCGCGGCGCCAGCGATCCCAGGCCAGCAGCACCACGGCCACCACCAGCACCGCGGCCACCAGCAGCATGGGCAGATTGTCGCGCACGAACGCCCCCGCGCGACTGCTGCGGCTCTCGGGTGCGGCATGGGCTGAATTCACCGCACGAGCTTAACCGGCCCTCCCCTGCCGCGAGCATCCCCAACCGGGTCGCCGAACAGTTCGGTTCCCGCCTTCTGCGATGCTGGTGCCCGTGTTCCATCTCGTGTTCTTCGAACCGCGCATCCCGCCCAATACCGGCAATGCCATCCGGCTGGCCGCCGGTACCGGCTGCGAGCTGCACCTGATCGAACCGCTCGGCTTCGACCTATCCGAGCCGAAGCTACGCCGGGCCGGGTTGGACTACCACGACCTGGCCGTTGTCACCGTGCATCCGAATCTGGCCACCTGCTGGGACGCCCTCGCGCCCGAGCGGGTCTTCGCCTTCAGCGCGACGGCCACCAAGCACAACACCGAGATCGCCTATCGCAAGGGCGATGTGCTGCTCTTCGGCCCCGAACCGACCGGGCTGCCCGAGGAGGTGCTAGCCGATCCCCGTGTCACCGAGCAGCTGCGCATTCCGATGCTGCCGGGGCGGCGATCGATGAATCTGTCCAATGCCGCGGCCGTCGCCGTGTACGAGGCCTGGCGGCAGCTGGGCTTCCCGGGGGCCGTCTAGCTTTCGCTAGCCGTCCCAGCTTTCGCTAGTCGTCGATTTCGAAGCGTTTGAAGCGGGAGGTCGCGCCGCCGGTGAGGCGGACCGCGGACTTGGGGACGCCGAAGTGGTCGGCCAGCAGTTCAATGGCGGCCTTGTTGGCCTTGCCCTCCACGGCCGGGGCGCGCACGTACAGCTGCAGCGCCCCGTCGTCGAGAATCTCGACCAGTGGGCCTTTCTTGCTGCCGGGCTTGATGGTTGCCCGGACCACTGTGGGCACGCCGTGCTCCCTTCGGAATCCTCCGGCCATTGTGCCGAACCGGCGATCAGCGGAAGTCGCGGGAGCGGCCTTCTATGCGCAGGTCCATGCGTTGCAGGTGTTCGGCGACGATTGTTACGGCGCCCTCGGCGTTCTGGAGGCGGCCGCGGATGAGTAGGGCGGGGGCGGTGGTGGCGAGGCGGCGGTAGCGGGCCCAGAGGCCGACCGAGCAGACCACGTTCACCATGCCGGTCTCGTCCTCGAGGTTGAGGAAGGTGACCCCGCCCGCGGTGGCGGGGCGCTGCCGGTGGGTGACCGCGCCGCCGACGAGAACCCTTGCGCCGTCGCGGATGTCGAGTAGGCGGGCGGCGGGGACGACGCCGAGCGCGTCGAGGCGTTCGCGCAGGAATTCGGTGGGATAGCTGCCGGGTGAGACGCCGGTGGCCCACACGTCGGCGGCGGCCAGTTCCAGTGCGCTCATGCCGGGCAGGGCGGGTGCGGCGGTGGCCGCGCCGGTGCCGGGCAGGCGGTCGGGGCGCTCCCCCGCGGCCGCGCCCGCCGCCCACAGCGCCTCGCGCCGGGTGCTGCCGAGGCTGCCCAGCGCACCGGCGGTGGCCAGCGCTTCCGCCTGCGGCACAGTCAATTCCACGCGTCCGGTGAGATCCACGAACGAGGTGTAGGGCCCGAACTCGCGGGCGGCCACGATCTGTTCGGCCAGTTCGGTGCCGATGTGCCGGACCGCGGCCAGCCCCAGCCGGATCGCCATGCCCTTCGATTCGAGGGTCGCCTCGGCCAGGCTGTGATTGATATCGGGCCCGTGCACCGCCACCCCGTGCCGTCGCGCGTCGGCGACCAGGGACTGCGGCGAGTAGAACCCCATCGGCTGGGCGCGCAGCAGCCCGGCGCAGAAGGCCGCGGGATGATGCAGCTTGAACCAGGCCGAATAGAACACCAGCGAGGCGAAACTCTGCGAATGGCTTTCCGGGAAGCCGAAATTCGCGAAGGCGTACACCTTCTCGTAGATACGGTCGGCCTTCTCGCCGGTGATGCCGTGCAGCTGTTCCATGCCCTCGTAGAAGCGGGCGCGCAGCCGTTCCATCTTCTCCGTCGAACGCTTGGAGCCCATGGCGCGGCGCAGCTGATCGGCCTCGGCGGCGGTGAATCCGGCGATGTCCACGGCCATCTGCATGAGCTGCTCCTGGAACAGCGGGATGCCGAGGGTGCGTTCCAGCGAATTCTTCAGTGCCGGATGGTCGTAGACGACCTTTTCCTTCCCGTTGCGGCGGCGGATGTAGGGGTGCACCGAGCCGCCCTGGATCGGCCCGGGCCGGATCAGCGCGACCTCGACCACCAGGTCGTAGAAGTTGCGGGGCCGCAGGCGCGGCAGGGTCGCCATCTGCGCGCGGGATTCGACCTGGAACACGCCCACCGAGTCGGCGCGGCACAGCATGTCGTAGACGCCCTCCTCGCTCAGATCCAGCTGGTGCAGTTCGACGGTCTGCCCCTTGTGCTCGGCCACCAGGTCGATCATGTAATGCAGCGCCGACAGCATGCCGAGCCCGAGCAGATCGAATTTCACCAAACCCGCTGCGGCGCAATCGTCCTTGTCCCACTGCAGCACGCTGCGATCGGCCATGCGCGCCCATTCCGTCGGGCAGACGTCGGCGATGGGCCGGTCGCAGATCACCATGCCGCCGGAGTGGATGCCCAGATGCCTTGGCAGACCCTCCAATTCACCCGCCAGCGCGAGCACGTCATCCGGTATCTCGGTGTGCTGTTCCTGCGCGACCCCGGTCCACCGGCTCACCTGCTTGCTCCAGGCGTCCTGCTGTCCGGTCGAAAAGCCCAGGGCCCGTGCGGCATCCCGCACCGCGGACCGGCCGCGATAGGTGATCACATTGGCCACCTGTGCCGCGTACTCGCGCCCGTACTTGGCGTAGACGTGCTGGATCGCCTCCTCGCGCCGATCCGATTCGATATCCACGTCGATATCGGGCGGCCCGTCGCGCTCCGGCGCCAGGAACCGCTCGAACAGCAGCTTGTTCTCGACCGGATCCACATTGGTGATGCCGATGGCGTAGCAGACCGCCGAATTGGCGGCCGAACCCCTACCCTGACACAGGATGTCGTTGTCGTGACAGAAGCTGACGATGTCGTGCACGACCAGGAAGTAGCCCGGAAACTCCAGCTCCTCGATGACCCGCAGCTCATGCTCGAGCTGCCGGTAGGCCTGTTCGTTTCCGGCGCGCGGGCCGTAGCGCCGAGCCGCACCCTTGAAGGTGAGTTCCCGCAGCCACGAGTTCTCGTCGTGGCCCTCCGGCACGTCGAAGGGCGGCAGCTGCGGCGCGATCAATCGCAGGTCGAAGGCGCATTCCCGGCCCAGCGCAACGGCATTCGCGACGGCCCGCGGGCAAGCGGCGAACAACCGTGCCATCTCGTCGCCGGAGCGCAGGTGCGCGCCGCCGGTGGGCGCGAGCCAGCCCGCCATATCGTCGAGGCTGGAGCGGGCGCGAATGGCGGCCAGCGCCATGGCCCTGCGGCGCTGCGGCGGTGCGGCGAAATGCGCTCCGGTGGTGGCGAGTACGGGCAGCCCGACCCGGTCGGCGAGCGCGATGAGGCGGGCATTGCGCTCGTCGTCCTCGGGAATCCCGTGGTGGGTGAGCTCCACGCTCACGTGCTCGCGGCCGAAGCGCTCCACCAGCTCGCGCAGCGCCGCCTCGGCCGCCGCGTCGCTCTGCGCAAGCGCCTGTCGCACAGTGCCTTTCCGGCATCCGGTGAGGATGTGCCAGTGCCCGCCCGCCGCCTCGGTGAGCCGGTCCAGGTCGTAGCGCAGAATGCCCTTCTCCCCCGCCGCCATGTGCGCGGCGGCCATCTCCCGGGAGAGCCGCCGGTATCCTTCCTGCCCGCGCGCCAGCACCAGCAGATGTGGTCCGGCCGGATCCGGGGTGCCGGTGCGCGGCTCGGAATTCAGTGCGTCCGCGTCGTTTTCGCGTCTGCGCCGACCGCGCGGCACCAGGTGCGCGCCCGCCCGGGCGGCGGTGCCGATGGACAGTTCGGCCCCGAAGATGGTCGGCATCCCCCATTCCCGGGCCGCCTCGGAGAATCGGACCACCCCGTAGAACCCGTCGTGGTCGGTGAGCGCGAGCGCCTCGAGGCCGAGCCGCACGGCCTCCTCCACCAGTTCCTCGGGCTGACTGGCCCCGTCGAGGAAGCTGTAGGCCGAATGCGTGTGCAGTTCGGCGTAGGGGGTCGCCGAGCGCTGGACCCGGTCGAGCTTGCCCGCCTCGTACTTGTCGCGCTTGCGGGACCAGGCCGGACCGTCGCCGCCGTCCCCGTCTATCCGCTTGGGATCGGGCCGCCCGGAGAGCACCCGCTCCATCTCCGCCCAGGACGGCGGGCCGTTGTGCCAGCCCACGATCGACCCACCTCCTCCGCAATCCGACCGGTCTCGAGTATCGAACATACATTCGAAACCGAGCGGTCTCTACGGCGGCACGCCAATCGGTCGTGGCGCGGTAACTGACTCTGGAGTAAGTTCGAGGCAATTCGATCTGTAAGGGAGCAGCGATGACCGACGTTTCGGCCGAAAAAGACACCGGTTACCTGGCCCGACGGCGTGCCCGCCGTGATCTGAACGGCAAGCATGTCGTCATCACCGGAGCCTCCTCCGGCATCGGCCGCTCGGCCGCTTTCGCCGTCGCGGAAAAGGGCGCGGTCGTGATCCTGCTGGCCCGCCGCGCCGACGAGCTGTCCACCGTGGTGGACGAGATCACCGCGCAGGGCGGCCGGGCCTTCGGCTACCAGTGCGATGTCACCGATCAGGACTCCGTCGACAAGACCCTGGCGACCATTCTCGAGGTGCACGGGCACGTCGACATGCTGGTCAACAATGCGGGCCGGTCCATCCGCCGCGCCGTGCACCGCTCCACCGACCGCATGCACGACTTCGAACGCACCATGGCCGTCAACTACTTCGGCGCGGTGCGCATGACCCTCGGCCTGCTGCCCGGCATGCGGGAGCGCGGGGAGGGCCACATCGTGAACATCTCCAGCGCCGGCGTCCAGGTGGCCACCCCGCGCTTCGCCGCCTACCTGGCCAGCAAGGCCGCCCTCGACAAGTTCGCCGAGGTGACCGCCGCCGAAATGCGTTCCAGCAACATCACTTTCACCACCATCCACATGCCCCTGGTGCGCACGCCCATGATCACCCCCAGCGGCGACCAGGGCACCGGCACCCAATCCCCCGAATGGGCCGCCGCCACCATCGTCCGCGCCCTCACCGAACGCCCCCGCCGCATCGACGTCCCCATCGGCACCCTCGCCGAATACGGCCAGCTCTTCGCCCCCGCCATCAAGGAGCGGGTCCTCCACCGCTACTACCGCGCCATCCCCGACTCCGCCGCCGCCAAGGGCGAAGCCACCCCCGAGCCCGAAACCACCGACCTCGAACCCGAAGTCCCCCGACGCCACCGCCGCCGCCCGGTCCCGCCCGCCGTCCGCGCCACCGGCACCGCCCTCCGCCGAGCCGCCCGCCTGGTCCCCGGCACCTACTGGTAATCCCGGCCGGGCGGCTCGCTCTCGCGTACGGGGTGGGGATCATCCTTGTGCGGGAGGCGAACCGGGGTCGTTGCGGGGCAGACTCGATGGGCTATGGGTATTCACGATGTCGCCTCGGTGGCCGAACGCCGGCGGCGCGCGCCGAGGTGGGTGCGGCAGGTGCCGACGTGGATGGTCGACGCCATTGTCACGGGCCTTGTGACAGTGGCGACCGTCGCGCCCCAGTTGGGCAACGAGCGGCCGTGGTGGGTGGTCGTCGCAGCGGTGGCGGCGTCGGCGCCATTGATGTGGCGGCGGCGTGCGCCGTTGGCGACGGGGGCAGCGGTCGGGACGGCGATCACCGTATTGGCGTGTACGCATGCGCTGCCGGCGTTGCCGTACGGCACAGTGGTGTGCGCGTACACCATTGCCGCGTACAGCGGTTCGATGGCGCGGTGGACGGCCGCCGTGGTCGGGGCGATCGGGATCCTGGCGTCGCTGGCCCTGCCCAATGAGCCGGTGGAGTCGTATGCCTATGCGGCGCTGTCATTTTCGACGGCATGGACGCTCGGAACCGGGGTGCGAGCCCGGCACGCGCAGATCGAACTACTGCGGGAACGGGCGCGGCGGCTGGAGGAGGAGCGGGGTGCGGCGGTGGCGCGGGAGCGGGTCCGGATCGCGCGGGATGTGCACGACATCGTCACGCACGCACTGGGTTCCATGATCGTGCAGGCCGAGACCGGGCCGCTGTTGACGCACAGCGATCCGGATCGGGCCGATGCCGTGTTCGCGGGGATCGCGGATACCGGTCGGGCGGCGGTCGGCGATCTGCGGCACAGCCTCGCAGTGCTGCGCGACGGTTCCGCGCAGGCGCGCCATCAGCCGGGAATCGTGGCCATTCCGGATTTGGTGGACGGTGCGCGATGCGGTGGCCTGGTGGCCGAAATGATCGAGAACGGCACGCGCCGAACGGTATCCAGCGACGTCGATGTGACCGCGTACCGTGTGGTGCAGCAGGCACTGGCCAATACGCTCGAGCACGCGCGGGCCGGGCGAGTGGACGTGGCACTCGACTGGTCCGAGGATCGGCTTCGGGTGCGGATCAGCGATGACGGCACGGCTGCGGAGACACTGCCGTACTCGGGATCGGGCCTGGCCGGTATGCGGGAACGTGTCGAGTCCTGTGGCGGAGAGCTGGTCGCCGGTCGTTCCGATGCCGGTTTCACCGTTCGTGCCGAACTGCCCATCGCACAGGAGAATTGAGCGGTGCGCGTGCTCGTCGTCGATGATCAGGACCTGTTCCGGGGCGGTTTCGCGCTGATCCTGTCCGCCGAACCCGATATCACCGTAGTGGGTGAGGCCGCCGATGGGTTGGCGGCCGTCGCCCTGGCGGAGGCGCTCGCGCCGGATGTGGTGGTGATGGATATCCGCATGCCGCGGCTGGACGGGGTCGAGGCCACCGCCCGAATCTGTGCGCGCACCGACGCGAAGGTTTTGGTGCTGACCATGTTCGACGTGGACGAATACGTCTATGCCGCGCTGCGGGCCGGGGCCAGCGGGTTTCTGTTGAAGGATGCCAGGCGCGAGGAGCTCGTGGCCGCCGTGCGGGTGGTGGCGGCGGGTGAGGCGTTGCTGGCTCCCGCTGTCACGCGGCGGGTCATCGCGCAGCTTGCCGGGCAGGGGAATCCGCGGCCGGAGTTGGTGAATCGGCTGGCGGAGTTGACCGACCGGGAGCGCGACACCCTGCGTGAGCTGGCGCGCGGGCAGTCCAATGCGGAGATCGCGCAGGCGCTGACGGTCACCGAGCATACGGTGAAAACGCATGTGAGTTCGGTGCTTTCGAAGCTGGCGTTGCGGGATCGGGTGCAGGCGGTGGTCTTCGCGTACGAGGCCGGGCTGGTTATCCCGGGCCACTAGTCTCGCCCGCAGGAGTGAGGCGGGGATCGCTCTCCTCGGCGATGTGCGTGTGCGGCCGCCGGACCAGCATCGATAGGGTGACAACCACCAGCCCTGTCGAAAGCTCCGCTCGGACTTTCGTTCCCAAGATCGTCCCGCTGACAGTCGTCGCGACGGCTGTCTCCGCGGTGCTGTGGAAGTTCGGTATCGGCCTGCACCCGTGGCCCGGATTCGCCGCTCTCGCACCGCTTCCCGTCCTGCTGATCGCTCCCCGCGTCTCCGCCCGGGTGGCTTTCGCGGCCGGGTTCGTGTCCTGGCTGGCCGGGGCGTTTCCCTATTGGCACTATTTCCTCGACACGGTCGAGCAGCCCCCGCTGTCGGCGATCGGCCTGCTGATCGGCACGGCGACGATCTACGCCGGTCTGATCGTGCTGACCCGCAGCCTGATCCGCCGTGGCTGCCGCGCTGCGGCAATCCTCGCCCTGCCCTCGGGATGGGTCGTCATGGAGTATCTGGTCTCCCGTTTCGGCCCGTTCGGCGCATGGTGGAGCCTGGCCTACACGCAGTCGGATGTGCTGCCGGTGATCCAGATCGCGTCGCTGACCGGATGGCTGGGCATCTCGTTCCTCGTCATGCTGGTCCCGACGATACTGGCGGCGCTGATCGACACCGCGACCCCGCGCCGAACCCGAATCCGCTGCGCGGCAGCCGGTCTCACGGCATCGCTCGCGGTGTGCGGCTACGGCTTCTGGCAGCTGTCGGCCGCGACGGGTCCCACGGTGCCGGTGGGCTTGGTCGCCGTATCTCAGCCCGAGGACTTCGTCCCGGTCGATTCCCCCGACGGCCGCGACATGATCACCCGCGTGGTCGCCGAGGTGGAACGTCTGGCCGATCACGGCGCCAAGGCCGTTGTCCTACCCGAGAAGTCCTGGCGTGCCACCGATTCCACCCTGCCGACTTTGGCCACCCCACTCACCGAGGTGGCGACCCGCCGCAACCTGCACATCATCGCGGGCCTGCTCCTCACCCGCGGCGGGACCAGCGTGAACGCCGCCATCGACTACCCCTCCGGCATCGTCTACGAAAAGCACTACCTGGTCCCAGGTTTGGAGGACAACCTCCAGCCCGGCACCACGTGGACCCAGGTCCCCGGCACCACTTGGGCCCTGGCCATCTGCTTCGACCTGGACCGCCCCGCCCTGGTCCGAGCCAACCACGCCAATGACGCAACCCTGCTCCTGGTCCCCGCCCTGGACTTCCGCGACGACCGCTGGATCCACAGCCGCATGGCCGTCCTGCGCGGCGTCGAATCCGGCGTCGGCGTGGCGAGAGCTCCCCAGCTGGGCCAACTAGTCGCCAGCGACCCGCACGGCCGCCTCCTCGCCACCTCCGACACCGATATCACCGTCACCCGCTCGGTCCTCGCCGCCATCCCCACCTCCACCGGCGAAACCCTTTACGCCCGCTACGGCGACTGGTTCGCAGCCGCCGCAGCCCTCCTGTTCGCCCTCGCTCTCACGGCCGCATTCGGTGCGTATCGCGCGGGAAAAGGGTTGCCCACCTGACATTGTCGACCTCGAGCAGCCGCGCCACCCACCGCTCCAGCCCGATCGCGAACCCGCCGTGCGGCGGCATGCCGTGGCTCATGGCCTCCAGGTAGGCCGGATACCCGGCCGGGTCGTCGCCGCGCGCGGTGAGGGCGGCCAGGTAGTCGGCGTGGTGGTGCAGCCGCTGCCCGCCGGTGACCAGTTCCAGACCCCGGAACAGCAGGTCGAAGGAGTTGGTCCAGCGCGGGTCACCGGGCTGCGGATGGGTGTAGAAGGGGCGCTTGGCGGCCGGATATCCCTCGACGGCGAGGAAGTCGGAACCGAACTGTTCCAGCGCCCACTTCCCCAGCAGCCGTTCGTGTTCCGGCGCGAGGTCGGGTTCATCCGCCGGTGCGCCGACGATTTCGAGTGCCTCCGTGAAATGCACGGTCGGAATCCGCTCGGGCACAACCGGTAACGCGGCGCTCAGCATCTGTACCGAGGCCGCCGCCGTCACCCGGATGCCCTCGACCATCGCCGCGAGCGTGTCCCGCAGCACGGCCAGCACCTCCCGGTGGCTGTCGATGAACCCGAACTCCACGTCCAGCGAGATGTACTGGGACAGATGGCGAGTCGTGTCGTGCGGCTCCGCGCGGAAGACCGGCCCCACCTCGTACACCCGCTCGAAGACGCCGGTCAGCATCTGCTTGTACAGCTGCGGCGACTGCGCGAGATACGCGGTGGATCCGAAGTAGTCCAGCGCGAACACATTCGCACCCGACTCGGTGGATCCGTCCACGATCTTCGGCGTCGTCACCTCGGTGAACCCGGCCCCGTCGAGGTGCCGCCGGAACCCGGCCAGCGAAGCCGCCGCGATCTTCCAGACGGCCTGCCGCGCGGGATGCCGCCAGGTCAACGCGGCGTGGTCGAGCACGGTGGGCAGCGTCGCACCCAGTGCGGGCCGCCACAATTCGACCGGCGATGGCAACGCGGGCGCGCTGAGCGCGTGGAACGCCGGCTCGACGACCTCCACCCCGCCCGGGGCCTTCGCCGTGGCGGCCAGCCGTCCGGTCACCCGCACCACCGTCTCCTCCGGCAGCCCCGCGACCTGTTCCCGCACAGTCGATTCCGTCACCACGACCTGCGCGAGCCCGGACCGGTCCCGGATCACCACGAAATCCACCCCGGCCAGCTGCCGCCGCCGATGCACCCAGCCCTCGAGCATCACCGTCGATCCGGGCTCGGCGTCGTGCACCGCCGCCAGGCTTCCGCAGAGACTGCGCATCATCGAATCTCACCTCCTGGTAGTCATTCCCCGGGAGGTGTGGGCGATCGGGTCCGTCGCGGTGCCACCACACCTTCGCGACCGAGATCCGGCCGCCTCTGGTCGGTCGTTCACGGTGACCAGCCGTCGCGGCTCGGGGTTCGTCACGCCCGTCAGCACCGCACCCCGATGCTAACCGCCGCGACGGCCCGCACGCCCGCGATTTTCGGTGGGCGAGGGCGTGTCGGAGCGGCTACGCCTCGCAGGTCATCGCGGGTGGACCTCGTCGACCACGACGGCGGTGGCGGGTTTGGGGGACGCGCCGCAGCTGGCCTGGCGGGGTGCGTAGGCGACGGTGCGGGTGGTGACGAGCCAGCGGCGGCCGTCCCGATGGGTCACCTCGGCCGCACCCGCGTAGGTGGCCGGGTCGGTGGAGTATTCGGGATGGTCGGGAGCCGGGGTGACGGTGAGGTCGTCGACGCCCACGGTGGGATCGATATCGCCGGGAGCGGCCGTGACGGAACCGGAGTCGTCGATGGCCGGGGTGGCCAGGGTGTAGGAGGCGTCGGCGATGCGTTGGCGGACAGCGACTTCCGCGACCTGTTCGACCGGGGTGTAGCAGCTGCGGCCGCGGAAGCCGGTGAGCGAGACCTCGCCCTTGTCGGCGGCGGCGAGCATGGTGTGGGCCGAATCCTCGGTCAGGCGACCGTAGGTGAGGCCGGTGGGGAGGACGATGACGGCGGGCGCGAAGCGGTGGCCGCCGGTGTGGGAGCACTCCCAGACCCGGTCCGGATTCGCGGCGGACAGGCTCGCGGCGATGGGGCGGCCGAGCAGGGCGCAGCACTGGTCGCGCTTGCCGTGGGCGCAGACCAGGACCAGCGGATCCGTCACGGCCGCACCGATTCCCGGGGACGGGCCGTTCAGCAGGTGCAGGTCGATATCGAGCAGCTCACGCAGATCGGTGATCTCGAAGCGCTCGCACCACGAGCCCTCCGGACGCGAGCTGGCGAGCAGAACCGTTCGGACACCGGAGAATTCATTGCGGCCGGGACGCCGGATGAGGGTCGGCCGGACATGCGCGGCCTTGGTGCGCGCGGCCAGTTCCGGCGTGATGGCCGGACCGAGCACCTCGTCGCCGATCACATCGCGCCCCCACGCGCCGGGCTGTTCGACGCACAACCAGCCGGTGATCCGGGTCGCGCTGCCGGGTAGCGGAACCTCCTCCGCCGCAGCCGAACACGACAATCCCTCGAACCCCGTCACAGCGAAATTCCCATATTCACAGTGGCTTCCCGTCGATCAACTTCCGAATCACCTGTTCCAGCCGCCGCTGTCGCGTCTCCGGCCGCACCGCGCTGCCCAGGTGGTACCCGACCGCGATGCGCGACTGCGTGGGCAGCGTCTCGAAAAACGCGGCGGCCTCCGGATATCGGGCCAGCGCGTCCAGGAAGTCCTGCGGCAGATCGCGTCCCACCGCGTTCTCCCAGCGCCCGTCCGCCTTGGCCCGGTCGATCTCGGCCTGCCCGGCCGGATGCATGAGCCCGGCCGCGATCAGCTCGCCCACCAGCGCCACATTGCGCTGCGACCACTGGCTGCGCCGCCGCCGGGGCGTGAAGCCCATGACGAAGAAGTCGTCGTCGAGGGTCCTCGATTGGCTGTCGATCCAGCCGAAACACAGGGCCTGGCGCAGCGCCCCGTCATAGTCGAGCGAGACGAATCCCGAGCCCTTCTTCGCGAACTTCAGCCAAATCCCGTCCACGGCCGCGTGATTGGCCGTCAGCCAGTCCCGGAAGGACTGCTCGTCGGAGAACCACAGCGTGGGACGCTCGGATGCGGACACCGTTCAACTGTAGATAACGCCAGCTCAATGCCCCAGAAAGGGGAGCACTTCGGTCTCGAATTCGCGATAGCGGTCGCGGTGGATGCTGTGGCCGGAGCGGAAGGTGCGCACCGTGCAGTCGGCGAGACTCGCCCGCATTTGCTCCAGTTTCGCCGGATCCACCATGCCGCCCGGCCCGCCGCGCAGGAACAGGGTGGGCGCGGTGATGTCGGCCAGCCCCTCCCACCATTCCGGATACGGCTTGCGGAACTGTTCGAGCGCCGTGCCGGTCATGGACCGGTCGAAGGCCAGCACCGCGCGCGGATGCCGGATCAGACTGGTGGTGGCGTGCCACAGTTCCGGCACCGACGGCAACCGCCGGGTGAACTTCATCTGCTCGTCGCCGGAGCGCAGCGGCAGCGGCTGTTCCTCGATCACCAAGCGCCGCACCAGTTCCGGGCGTTCCATCGCCACCCAGGAGATGGCGTAACCGCCCAGCGAATGCCCGACCAGATCGACGGACGCGAGCCCGAGCCGTTCGCACAGCGCCAGGATGTCGGCCCCGAATTCGGGGAATCGATACGAGTCGGTGTGTGCGCTGCGGCCGTGGCCGCGCAGGTCCGGAATGATCACCCGGCGGCCGCGGCGCACCAGTTGCGCCGCGAAGCGATCCCAGGTGTGCCCGTCCCCGCCCATGCCGTGCACCAGGACCACGGGGGTGTCGCTGTGGAGATGCCCGCCCGTCGCCCCGGAATCCCGGTAGGCGATCGAGACGTCATCGAGCGAGACCCTGGCGACCGCTAACTCCACGATCGTCCAGAGTACGGATCCGCGATGTGTCGGCGCCGCACTTTGTGCGCACCGCCATAGCGGAGTGACCGATTCAGTTGCCTATTCATTCCGATTGCGGATGACAGCGAAACAGTACCTGTCCTGGGGTAATGCGCAGGCGTTCGGGCTATGAAATAGATCACTTTCACATTGTGGAGAATCGGTCATTCGTGCCGGTAGCGTCTTCTCCGATTCAACAGTGCTTTTCAGTCGGGGAAATATGGTTCTCAATGCTGCCGCCCCCGCGGTCGATCTCGAGGAACCGAGCCCGCCGCGGCCATCCTTCGCTACGGTCCGGGTCCTTCTGCTCACCGCATTCTGCGCGGTGTTCTTGGCCATCCCGACGTGGCGCTACGACTTCTTCGGCGACGAACTGTATTTCGTCGCGGCCGGCGCCCACCGCAGTCTCACCTATGCCGACCAGGGCGTCATCATCCCGCTCATCGCCCATCTGGCCGATGTGCTGGCGCCGGGCTCGGCGCCGATGCTGCGATTACCCGCGGTGCTGATGACCGCGGGCGCGATCGTGATCAGCGCCCTGGTCGCCCACGAACTGGGCGGCTCGCGCACCGCGCAATTGGTCGCGGCGGCCGCCTACGGGATCTCGCCGCTGGCCGCGACCCAGGCCGTGCAGCTCAGCACCTTCTCCTTCGACGCCACCCTGCAGGCCGCCATCATCTGGCTGCTGATCCGCTGGATCCGCACCCGTGACGACCGTTTGCTCATCGTTCTCAGCGTCATTGCCGCGGTTGATCTTCAGGTCAAATGGTTCATCCCCACGATCCTGCTGTGCCTGGCCGGCGGCATCCTCGTCGCGGGCCCGCGGCAGCTGCTGTGGCGACGCGCGCTGTGGAAGGGCGTCGCCATCTTCGCGGTCTCCGCGGTGCCCGGCCTGTGGTGGCAGCACACGCACGGCTGGCCGGCGCTGGCCATGAGCAAGGTGATCGGCGCCGAACAGGACGCGGCGGGAGGCGGGCCCCTGGCCTGCCTGCCGCAAATGATCGGCCTGTGCGGACTGCTCGGCGGACTGCTCGCCGGCTGGGCGTTCTGGTGCCTGGCCCGGCAGCGCTGGCTGCGGCCCTACATGTTCATGCTCGTCGCCTCGGGCCTGCTGGTGCTGGTCGTGCTCATCGGGCACGGACGGCCCTACTACACAGCGGGATTCCTGCCGGTGCTGTTCGGCATCGGCGCGGCCTCGCTGCCGTACTCGGTGAACGACCGCGGCGGGCGGCTGTTGCGCATGATCGCGGGGCCGATCATCGCGCTGTCGCTGGCCATCATCGCGATTCTGCTGGCCAGCCTGCCGCAGCCGGCCTCCCGGGTGCACGGCGTCATCCGGACCCAGGCCGACTTCGCGGTGCGCACCAGCATCTACGGGTACTCGGGCTGGTCGGAACTGACCGCGAAGGTCGCCGAGGCCTACCGGCAGCTGCCGGAGTCCGAGCGCCCGAAAGTGATCGTCGCCCAGAACTATTGGCAGGCGGCCGCGCTGCAGAACTTCGGCCGCGACTATGGCCTCCCGCCCGTGTACTCCCCCAACCGCGGGTTCGGCTACTTCGGGCCGCCCCCGGCCGGCACCGGCTCGGTCCTCTACGTCGGCATCGACAGCGCCGACCCGACCCTGCGGCGGCAGTTCACCTCGGTGACCGTGCTCGAACACCTCGATGTGCCCAATGGCTTCCCGGGCGTGAACACCGATATCGCGATCTCGATCTGCCGCGGGCCCGCGCATCCCTGGACCGACCTGTGGCCGGACATGATGGATCTGCACCTGCCGCTGGGCATTTGATTCATTCGCGCCTTCGATTCATTCGTACAGACCCTCCACATGCCAGGTCCGGTTGTAGCCGAGCAGTAGCAGCGCGCGCAGCCGGCGGACATCTTCGGCGTGAATCTGCACCTGGGCCCGCGCGGCGAAACCGTGCTCGACCCGATGCGTCCACCAGCGGTCGTCCAGCGGCCACGGCCCGGCCCACCCGGTGAGCCGCCAGGAACTGCTACCCCAGTGCAGCAGTGCCGGATCCGCGGTGAACAGACCACGATCGGTCACCCAAATGGGAACGCCGTCGGCATCCTCCAAACGGATCTTCGGATGATGGGTGAGCACCAGCGCGGGCGCGGGCTCCGGTAAGCGGCCGGGCCACGGCTGGGCCGGATCCGCTGCGGGGACGGGTTCCTCGCCGAGGGTCACCATGGTGATCCGCTCCCCCGGACCGCGGCCGCCGCTGAGCACACCCATGCGGACGGCGTCGCCGCCGAGCAGGCTCTGCACCCGGATCAGCGCGCGGCGGGCCCGCTCCTCGTCCTCGCCGACGCCGCCCCACAGGCCCAGTTGCAGCGCACCGGCCGAGACCACCTCGACCGGTTCCAGGCGCAGCATGGTGACGGCGGCGTTCGGATCATCGGAATCCTGTTGCGCCCGGGCGCGATCGAGGGCGCGGCGGGTGAGCCAGCCGTCGAGCTGCCAGCGGATGCGGTCGGCGGTGCTGTCGGGGGTGAGGGGTTCGGCGCAGCGCCAGATGCGGGAAAGCTCGTCGCCCGCTTCGGTTTCGGCGTGAATGATCAGGCGGGTGCAGGCCACGGCGGCCGCGGAGAGCTTGGTGTGCAGTTCGGTGGCGAGCATGCGGCCGACGAAGGCGGCCATGTCGACGCGCTCGATCGGGGGATCGCAGCGGTGCTCGACGGTCAGGTCGGCGGCGGGCAGGCGGGCGGCGGGCGGGCGCTCCGGGAC